>CATOPA010000035.1 GCA_951801965.1 uncultured Erysipelotrichaceae bacterium
AATAATAACAATTGAGGTTTTAACATTAATGCCCTTCCCATAGCAAGCATTTGTTGTTCCCCACCAGATAAAGTTCCAGCCAATTGGTTTTTTCTTTCTCTTAAACGAGGAAATCTTTTATATACACTTTCAAGATCATCACTAACTCGATTATCAGTTCTTAAATATGCACCCATCTCAAGATTATCTTGAACTGTTAACTCAGAAAAAATACGTCTTCCTTCAGGAACTTGAGCTAATTTCCTTGTAACAATTTTATGAGCTGGCAACTTAGTAATATCTTCTCCTAAAAAAACAATTTGACCATCTGTAGGCTTAATCAATCCACTGATAGCATGCATAATTGAAGTTTTCCCAGCACCGTTTGCTCCAATAAGAGCAACAATTTCCCCTTGATTCACTTCAAAGGAAACATTTTTAATAGCATTAATGACACCATAATGAACATTAATATTTTCTACCTTTAACATCATTGCTTCCTCCTATTCCTCAGTTCCTAAGTATGCAGTAACAACATCAGGATTATTTCTAATCTCCTCTGGTGTTCCAAATGCCAAAACTGTCCCAAAATTAAGTACTGCAATCTTTTCACAAATTCCCATAACCAATTTCATATCATGTTCAATCAATAATATAGCAATAGAGAATTTTTCTCTTACAATCTTAATTGTTTCCATTAACTCTGCTGTTTCAGTTGGATTCATCCCAGCTGCTGGTTCATCCAACAACAAAAGTTTTGGTGAAGTTGCTAATGCTCGTGCAATTTCTAATTTTCTTTGCTTTCCATATGGTAAATTTTTAGCTTTAGATTCAGCAAATTGTTCTAAATCAAAAACTCTTAATAAACTTCTTGCCATTTCATCAATAGCTTCTTCTCCTCTAAAATATTGAGGTAATTTACATATTGCACTAAATAAAGAATAATTTTGAGAATAATGTAACCCAACTTTCACATTATCAATAACACTCATTTCTTTAAATAAACGTATATTTTGAAATGTTCTCGCTATTCCCATTTGTGTAATCTGAGTAGGTGATTTTTTCAATAATGACTTTCCATCAAAAATAATTTGTCCACTCGTTGGCTGATAGACACCTGTTAATAAGTTAAAAACAGTTGTTTTTCCTGCACCATTAGGACCAATCAAACCATATAATTGATTTTTATCAATCTCAAAATTAAATTCATCTACAGCCTTAAGTCCACCAAATTGAATACCCAATCCTTCAGTTTTTAATAATGCCATTATTCAGTCACCTCCTCATTTTTCTTTTTTGAAAACTTTTCTTTAATATGAGGAATCAAATCTTTTTCTTTTAAAATCATTGCAGCTATTAAAACAACAGCATAAAGCAACATACGATAATCATTAAATGCACGTAAATATTCAGGAAGAATTGTTAATAACAAGGCAGCAATAATTGATCCTTTAATATTACCCATTCCACCTAAAACAACCATAACTAAAATTTCAACTGATTTATTATAATCAAAAATACTTGGTAATAACATTCCCATATAGTGAGCATAAAGTCCACCAGCTAAACCAGCAAAAAAAGCTGAAATAACAAATGCCATAATTTTATATTTTGAAGTAGGAATACCTGTTAATTCACTTGCTGTTTCATCCTCTCTAATAGAAATGATAGCACGACCAAAACGTGATTTAACAACACTAGAAATAATAAAAATTGTTAATACAACACAAATAAAGACAATTGTAAAGTTTGTATCAGGAGGAATTCCCATAAGTCCTTTTGCACCATTTGTAATATCTAAATTAAGCATAATAATACGAATGATTTCATTAAAAGCAAGAGTAATAATACATAAATAGTCACCCTTTAAACGTAATGTTGGAATACCTATAATTAATCCAACACCAGCAGCAACAATAGCTCCAAAAATCAATCCTACAAAAAGTGGCATTTGAAGATATAAACTTGTTAATGCTGCAACATAGGCTCCCACCGACATAAATCCTGCATGTCCCAAAGTTAATTGTCCTAAGTACCCACTTGCTAGATTCAAACTAGAAGCAAGAATAATATTAATACATGCTAGGATCAATACTCCTGACCAATATGTCCCAATCACACCTGATGACATCATAAACATCATGACACCATAAATAACCATTGAAAATATAAAAGAAACAAGCATATTTTTTAATTCATTTTTTTTCATACTCACATCTACACCTTCTCTCTTACATTTTTTCCAAATAAACCAGCAGGTTTGACTAATAAAATAAATATTAAAATACCAAAAACAACAGCATCAGAAAAAGTTGAAGAAATATAAGCAATTGTAAATGCTTCAGCAACACCAATAATTAATCCACCTACCATTGCTCCTTGAATATTTCCAATTCCTCCAAGAACAGCAGCAATAAAGGCTTTAATTCCTAACATAGCACCTAAATATGGATTAATCAAAGAATAACTCATTCCATAAATAATTCCAGCAATAGCCCCAAGACCAGAACCAATAGCAAATGTCAACGAAATTGTATTATTGACATTAATTCCCATCAATTCTGCAGCTCCTCTATCTTCACTAACAGCACGCATTGCTTTCCCTAAGCGAGTTTTATTAATAAAAAATAATAATATACCTGTACATACTAAAGTTAAACATAAAGATAATAATGAAATATATGTAATTCTGATTCCAAAAATATTAAGTGTACCACTTTTCATGTATGTAGGAAAAGTTCGTGCAGCCGAACCAAATAAAATTAAAAATAGATTTTGTAATAAATAACTGACTCCAATAGCAGTAATTAATACTGATAGACTGCCACTTCCTCTCAGTGGTTTATAAGCTACCTTCTCAGTGATAACACCAAGTAATGCACAACCTATAATTGAAGCAATAACACTTACAAAAATAGGCATCTTTAACATTGTTGTAAAAACATATGCAATATATGCTCCAACCATAATAAATTCACCATGGGCAAAATTAATCATTTTTGCAATACCATAAACCATTGTATATCCAATCGCAACAAGAGCATACATTCCTCCTGTGCTTAAACCATTCATGATTTGTGTAATAAACCCCATTATTTCACTCCCTCTCTCTAAAAAAAACAAAGGAGATGAGTCTCCTTTGTATACTCACTAATCTAAATAACTATATTGACCATCCTTAATAGTTTTAACAACAAGGTCTTTAGTTGGATTATGTTGAGCGTCAAATTCAAAATGACCAGTAATTCCATCATAGTTTGTTTTTTCTAATGCAGCAATAATTGCTTCTGGGTCAGATGATTCTGCACTTTCAATAGCCTTAATCAAGACAAAAGTTGCATCATATGCCATTGTTCCAAACATATTTGTCTCAGAGTTAAATTTAGCTTTATATGCATCTACATATTTCACAACTGCATCTGCTCTGTCATCAAATGTATTTGTATAATAACAATCATAGAAAATTGACTTATCAACATCTTTTACTGATAAAACGCCATCCCAACCATCAGTACCTAAGAAAGTTCCTTTATATCCAGCATCTCTAAATTGTTTAACCATTGTTGAAATGATTTCATAATAATCTGGAATATAAACTGCATCAGCACCTGATGTCATAACTTTTTCAATATAAGTCTTAAAATCTTTTTGAGTTTCAGGATATTTATCTTGTACAACAATTTGAACATTATCAGCTTGTGCTTGTTTGATAAATGATTCAGTACATCCTTCACTATAATCACTATCACTATTTGTTAAAATAGCCACTTTGCTAACTTTAACAGTTCCATTACCAACAGCTTTAGCAATTGTATTTCCACCCATTGAGTCATTTGAACAAGTTCTAAAATAATTTTTTCTTGTTGTTGTCTTATCTCCCATTAAAGTCACTGAATCTCCAGATGTACTTGAAGAAACGATAGGAGTTAAATTTCTTTCAGAAGCACTTCCTACAGCCAAACCTTCTGCAGTGATGACTGGTCCTACAATTCCTACAATTCCTTCACCAACAAGTTTGTTATAAGCTGTATTAGCTCCTTCCCCTTTACCTTGAGTATCTTCAGCTAATAATTCAATTTTATATTTTGCATCAGCAGAATTGTTATAATCTTCAATAGCTAATTCAATTGAGTTTTTGACTGGTATTCCATATGAAGATGTTGGTCCTGTTAATGGTCCAATAAATCCAATCTTAACAGTATCCCCTTCTTTCAATTCTTTTCCACCGTTTGAGCCATTACTTCCACCACATCCAGCAAGCAAACTAGCAGCAGTGACTAAGGCTATTGCTTTTTTATAATTCATGTTTTTCTCCCCTTTTTCTTTAATATATCTTCCATTATACTAAACATTTCAAACAAGTCAATAAAAATAATTGCTTTTTTTCTAATAATCTAAAAATATCATTTATATTTCGTTATAATAGAAAAAGTATCTTCTTTTATGTTATAAAAATACAAAAAAATAGATTGCATCTTTACTTGGTATATTAAATATTCACGGGGTGGACCCTCAGGCTTTAAAATATTAACGGGGTCTGTTTTTTTCTGCTTTAATTTTAAAATGGGGTTGTTTTTTATATCAAAAGAGATTCTCCTGCTATAATTTGTTTGCGGACAATATTATATGAAAGGAGAACCTCATGAAAGATTTTATCATTAAACTTCTTGATTTAAAAGAAGAAGATTTAGATTCTATTGATTCCATCATTCAATTGAACCAGGCTGATTTTATGATTACTTTGAAAGTTAAAAGTCACATCTGCCCTCAATGTGGATCTTTTACTCATTCTATTAAAGATTATAAAATAAGAAAACTTAAACATAAGATACTTATTAACTTTAATTCAACAATTTTCTATAAACAAAGAAGATATGTCTGTAAAAATTGTGGCACTACATTTATTGAAAAAGCTCCATTTACTGGAAACAGAAATGTAATGACACCTACTACTGTCATTAATATTCTTAATGATCTTAAACCATATACTGCAACCTATTCTTCAGTAGCTAAAAAATATGGTGTTGCAGTTGCTACTGTTATTGATATATTCGATAAGCATGTCCAAATCCCCAGAAAAAAACTCACAAATATTTTATGCTGGGATGAATTTTATTTCAACAGACATGCAAAAAAGAAATATGCTTTTATGATTATGGACTTCAAGAAGAAGTATATTATTGATATTGTTGAATCCTGGTGGAATGAGGATCTATATAATTATTTTTTCAACATTCCATTAACTGAACGAAATAATGTCGAATACATTATTATTGATATGTATAAAAACTATAAGCTTCTATGCAATGTTTTCTTTAAAAATGCCATTATTTGCGTAGATCCATTTCATGCAATGAAAAAAGTCAATGATTCTTTAAACGCTCTTAGAAAAAGAATAATGCGTACATATCAAGACGAGAAAAAAGATTCAGAAGAATATAAATTACTTAAACATCGTTATTATCTCATCTTAAAAAACAAAGATGATCTTAAAAATGATGATTATGAATATGACCATATATTGAATGCACATGTAACAGAATCATATATAGCTGAAAAAATACTCGAAATCAGTCCATATCTGAGTGAAGCATACAGAATAAAAGAGGAATTCATATCCCTCAATGATGAAACTCCTGAAACATTCAAAGATAGATCTGAAAAAGAAAAGGAACTTAATTCACTCATTAGAAGAATGATGATTTCAGAGATACCAGAAATGATAGAATGCGCAAAAACACTAAAGAACTGGAAAGAGGAAATATTGAATTCATTCGTCTGGTTTGAAAAAAGAAGACTATCAAATGGTCCAATTGAAGGAAAAAATAATTATATTAAAAAGATCATCAGTAATGCAAATGGATTACAGAACTTTGAAAGAGCCAGAAATAAATTCATGTATTCACAAAACTTATATGAGAAATATACTGTAAGCGAACATAAAAATAAAATAAAAAAGGCTGGTAAGCAAAGAGGAAAATACAAGAAAAAAGATGACAAATAGTCATCAATAAAAAGTATTGTCCGTATAGCTTTAAAATGAAAGCGGGGTGATTTGACCCCGCTATTCATTTAAAGCTTTTTAGCTTAAACCCCGCGATTATTTAAAGCGCCCTTTACTTATACAATCTATTCTATACTTTTTAATGATTCAACCATATCTACCTTATTTAACACATGTCTCATTGTTAAATTAATCAGCATAGTAAATCCTAATGTCATAATCACTGCTATCACATAGCTCAAAGGATTCAGTTCTCTAATAAACATAGTCATATCTAACTCAACAGTTCTAATAATGAACTGATGCAAAACATATCCAAAAAACATTCCTATAAATGAACCTATTACTGATAATAAAATATTTTCTCTAAAAATATAATCATAAACTTCTTTTTTTCTAAAGCCTAGTACCTTTATTGTAGCAATCTCACTTTTACGTTCTTGAATATTAATATTTGTTAAATTATATAAAACAATAAAATTCAAGGCTGCAGCACAAATAATTAAGATAATAATAACAAGATCAATACTTTGTACTTGTGTGTTAAATTCTTCTCCAGCATCATCTATATAGCTTAAGTTTCCATATTGATGTTCATTCATGTATGTTTCTAAGCTAGTTTTATAAGATTGATCAAGCTTCTTCATAATTACAAATGCATGATTCACTTTTAATGATTGTGATGTCACATTTTCATATAAAGTTTGTGACATATAAATATAATTCATAAAATAATTTTCCATGATTGCTGAAATTTTAACATTATACTTTTCACCAGAAATACTTATATCTATTGTATCATCGACCCCAACATTTAAAAGTTCTGCAGTTTTCGCTGATAAAATAATTCCCTCATCATTTGGTTTTATTTCTTTATGACTATAAAAGTCTGTAAAAGAAACAAAATTTTGAATATTGTCCATTGATTGATAAACAATCAACGTACCATATAAATCTTCTTTATTTTTCAGAATCTGTATGCTCTGATTATAAACATATTCAATATTATTCACTTCATCTCTTTTTAAAAGATGATTTTGATAATCTTTAGCAACTGACATAGCAACAGGTTCCTCTAAGCGTACAGCTGCATCATATGTCCATACTTCATTATATTGCTTATCAACAACTTGCGAAACAGAGTTTTTAATTCCGAATCCAGTAATAATTAATGCTGTACACCCAGCAATACCAATAATAGACATAAAGAAACGTTTTTTATATCTAAAAATATTTCTCATTGTTACCTTTTGATTAAATGATAACCTCTTCCAAATGAAAGGAATTCTTTCTATAAATATACGCTTTCCAAGTTTTGGTGCCTTTGGTCGCATTAACACAGCTGGCAAAAGATTCAATTCACTTACACAAACAAACAAAGTCGCAAACAGTGTCACAAAGACAGAAATAAAGAGAGTTTGAAAAGCAATCATCAAATCAGAACTAATCATAATTGGGGAATCAATTTGAAAAAGCATCAAATTATATAAATAAATAATAATTCTAGGAAAAAATTGAGTTCCACCTACTATACCTAGTAAACAAGCAAAAAATGTTGCAAAAATAACATAAACAACATATTGCTGTATGACATCCCATTTTGAATATCCTAGTGCTCTTAGTGTTCCACTTTGACTTCTTTGTTCTTCAACCATTCGTGTCATTGTTGTTAAAGACACAAGAGCTGATACTAAGAAAAACATTAATGGGAAAACATTAGCAATTGAAGAAATAGAATCAATATTAGAACTATAATTGACAAGACCTGCATTTTCATGTCTTGTAAGTGTAAAGACTTGTCCTTTAGGAATTGCATTTATTTCATCTTGAGCATCTGTTATCTTTTTTAATCCATCATCTAAATCAGCTTGTGCTTTCTCTAGCTGATTTCTCGTTTTTAATTCCTCTAAAGATAATTTATTTTCTTGTTCTTGTATTTTAAGCTTTGCATTCTCTAATTGTAAATTTGCATCTGCAAGCTGACTCACACCATCTAATGACCCTGTTGTTGACTCTAATGTTTCACTAATATCATCTAAGCGATCAATAATAACCTGAACATCAGGAGATGGTTGTGTTATAGGATTCTTTTGAAAATCTTCTAATTGCTTCCTTAAAGTTTCTAGTTCTTTTCTTAATTCTTGAGTTGTTTTTTGAATATCAGAAAGCGAATCTTTTGCACTTTCTGATGCGATAGACTGAGCTTTTATCAATTCAGCTTCTTTTTGTGATAAAGACATCTTCGCATTAATTAATTGAATTTTTGCTTCTAATATTTTTTCTTCAAAATCATTTTTTGAACTTTGAAATGTATTCAGTCCATCTTGATATTCTTTTTTAGCTTCATCAAGTTCCTTTTGAGCTTGACTTGTAATGTCATCATACAAATCACTCATGCGTAAAGATAACTGACTTTTTATTTTTGTATTCACATTTTCTATAAAATCATCATATTCACTGCTAAAAACATTATATTCCTTTGCACCTTTGATTGTCACACTTAATTGATTATAAAGAATATCTTTATCTCTTAAATCATACAATTCTTGAGGCATTGCTAAAAAAGCATTTTTTTCATTTAATATTTCAATATAACCAGCATTTGTTCCATCACCCAAGGTATTTGTCCCTCTATCAGTCTTTGCAACATATCGTACATCATCTACAACACCAACAACTTCAAATGTTTTTTCACCTTGATCATTATAAATAAGTATATGATCACCAATTTGAGTGCCCAATTTATTTAATTCAACATCAACAATACACTCTTTATCATCTAAAGGAAATCTTCCCTCTTTTAATAATGGATGATTAATCATTTGATCATCAAATGATTCACTTGTATACACCTTAATACCCGTTAATTTATTATTAAATTGAGTTAAAGCATCAAACTGATACCCATACTCTATCTTATCAATACCTTCTATATCTTTGATTGCTTCAATATCATCCATAGAAAAACCAAGTGATGCAATATATGTTAAATCAGCATATGAATGTTTATCCAGATAATAATCCATTGTTGTCATCATACTTCCAGGTGTATTCCTTAACCCTGCAAAAAAAGCCGCACCCAATAAAACAATAAAGAAAATCGATAAAAATCGAGACTTTGATTTAGCAATAGATTTTCTTAAATTTTTCCAATATAAAGACTTTTTCACTTTTACCATTCTATTTCCTCAATAGGCTGTGGATTTTCATTTAATTCCATAGCATAAACTTTACCACTTCTTAAATGAATGACACGATCTGCCATAGGTGCTAAAGCAGAATTATGAGTAATAACAATAACTGTCATCTGATATGTTTCACACATTTCTCTGAGTAAGGCTAAAATAGCCTTTCCAGTCTGATAATCCAAAGCTCCTGTCGGCTCATCACAAAGAAGTAACTTCGGATTTTTCGCAATAGCACGTGCAATAGCAACACGCTGTTGTTCTCCACCTGATAATTGTGCTGGAAAATTAAACAATCGACTTTCTAGACCTACTCTTTCCATAACATGTCTTGAATCTAAAGGTGCTTTCGAAATTTGCGATGCTAACTCAACATTTTCTAAAGCTGTTAAATTTTGTATTAAATTATAAAACTGAAAAACAAAACCAATATCATTACGACGATATTCAGTTAATTGCTTTTCATCATATAGGGCTATATTTTCACCATCAACTAAAATAGATCCACTTGTTGGAGAATCCATTCCTCCTAACAAATTAAGAATCGTTGTTTTTCCAGCACCAGATGCGCCAACAATCACAACAAATTCACCCTTGTTCACTTCAAAATTAACACCATCACTCGCATTGATTGTGATATCTCCCATTGTATAACTTTTAACAATATTTTTAAATTGAATCAAAACATCCATATATGATAACCACCTTATCTTTCATTTATATTATAGTAACATATTTTGACATGAATATGAATAAATAAAAAGTTAAAGTTTTTTCACTTTAACCTTTATCTTTTCCATAATGATTTTGAAAAAATCATAAGAATCGGGAATATTTCTAATCTCCCTGCAAGCATATCGAATGACAAAACAAGCTTTGATAAATCACTTAAACTTGAAAAATTTCCTGTTGGGCCAACAATACCAAATCCAGGACCAACATTGCTTATACATGTTGCTACAGCACTAAATGCTGAAGTAAAATCTATATTCTGCAATGAAATAACCAGCAATGATATACAAAAAACCATAACATATAACATAAAATAAGTATGAATATTCTCTAAAACAGATTTTTCAATATGATTTCCTTCAAATTTTATAGAATGAACACTGTGAGGATGAATCATATGCTTCATTTCAGCTAAGGCTCCTTTAATACTTATCATAAAACGTGAAACTTTAATTCCTCCACCAGTTGAGCCAGCACAAGCCCCTAAAAACATCAGTAAGAAAAGAATAATCTGTGATAATAATGGCCATTGCTCATAATCAGCAGTCACAAAACCAGTTGTTGTAATAATGGAAGCCACTTGAAAAACAGCGTAACGAAAAGCATCAATTAATGATGGATAAAGCTGCATAATATTTAAACTAATCACTAAAGTTGCACAAGCAATAATAGCTAGATACCACCTTACCTCTTCACTCTTAAATGCCATAGCATATTTTTTAATCACAATAAAATAAATAATATTAAAGTTAATTCCAAATAAAATCATGAAAATTGTAATAATCATATCAAAATATGCACTATTATAATAAGCGATAGAAGCATTTTTTATAGCAAATCCACCTGTTCCAGCCGTTCCAAATGCATTTAATAAACTGTCAAAAAAAGGCATACCCCCAAACATGAGTAAAATCACTTCCATAATTGTCAATACAGCATAAATTTTATATAACAAACGTGAAGTCACTTTTACTTTAGAAACCAACTTTCCTACAATAGGTCCTGGCATTTCGGCTTTTAAAATATGCAGTGTTGATCCTGAAACATCTGGCAAAAAAGCAACAACAAACACAAGTATTCCCATACCACCAATCCAATGAGAAAAACTTCGCCAAAATAAATGAGCATGTGACAGAGATTCTATATCATTTAAAATGGATGATCCTGTTGTCGTAAATCCTGAAACAATTTCAAATAAGGCATCAATATATGAAGGAATTTCTCCAGAAAGCCAAAAAGGTAACGCTCCAAATATAGATAAGCATATCCATGAAAAAGCAACAATAACAAACCCTTCTTTAGCATATATTTTCTTGTTCTTTGGTTTTTTATAACTCATAAAATAGCCAATAATACTAATAAATACTCCAACAGCTAAGTAATACACAGATGCAAATTCATGATAAATAAGACCAGTTAAAGCAGGAAGAAGCATTAATAATCCTTCTATTTTTAACATATTTCCTAATGTATAAAGAATAACTTTTTTATTCATATGAAACACCCTTAAAAATATCATTTAAATTCTTTAAAGAAACATCTGATGAAACAATAATAATACGATCATGAATTTCTAGTGTATCATGTCCATTAGGAATAATCATTTTATTATTTCTTAAAATACCTGCAATCAAAAGATGATCTTTCATCTGAATATTCATAAGTGGAACATGTAAATTCTTTGTTTTTTCATTAACAATAAATTCCAAAGCCTCCACTTGATCATTAACAATTTTATATAATGTTTGAACACTTGTAGAATCATCATTATTGGCTTTCGCTCTTAAATAACCAATAATCTGAGAAGCTACAAAGGATTTAGGATCAATAATATTATCCAAGTTCAATTCATCAATAATAGGATGAATATGTACACGATTTACTTTTGCTATAGATTTCTTGACTCCCAATTTTTTTGCGAGTAATGCCAAAATAACATTTTCTTCATCAAAACCAGTTAAACAAACAATAGCATCTGATTTTTTGATTCCTTCTTCTAAAAGAATTTCTTCATCTGACCCATTTCCTTCAACAATAACACAATAAGAAAGTTTCTTTGCAAGATCTTTACACCTTTGATGATCACTTTCAATAATTTTTGTTTGTATTCCTAATAATGAAAGCTGTCTAGATAGATAATAAGCTATTTTGCTTCCACCAATAATGATAACATTTTTTATTTTTTTGCTCATGAATCCAACATCTAAGCAAAAGTGTGATAAATCCTTGTGAGAACCTGTCACATAAATATGATCTTTGTTTTTCAAGACAAAGTCACCATTAGGAATAATGACCTCTTCTCCTCTTCTTACAGCACATATTAAAACTGATGATTTTGTGACTGAAGAAAGTTCACTCAAACGAAGCTGATTCAATTTGATTCCTTCATCTATTCTTAATTCAATCAATTCAATCTTTCCTTTTGCAAAGGTATCAACTTTCATTGCAGAAGAAAACATAATCATTCTACAAATTTCATTTGCAGCTTCTAATTCAGGATTCACAATCATAGAAAATCCTAAACTCTCTCTTAAAAATTGACTTTGTCTTGAATAGTCTGGATTTCTTACACGAGCAATTGTATATTTTGCACCATGTTTTTTACATATCAAACCAGCCAAAATATTAAGTTCATCTGATGCAGTGACACAAATCACAGCATCGGCCTTTTCTACTCCAGCTTCTAATAACAAATCATTATTTGCTCCATTTCCACATAAACCTAATACATCATATTGATTCACAACATCTTCAACTTTTTGATTATTTTGATCAATAACCACAACATCATATCCTTCATGAGATAAATATTGTGTTAGTAATTGACCAACCTTCCCTAAACCAATAATTACAATATACATGTAACTTCCCTCCACTAATCATTAATATACATCATACAACAAGAAAAGACAATCATCAAGAAAATAGTCATACTTTGTGTACATAAATAACAATAAAACTTTCAATATCGTCTTTTTTCGAATAATTTAATTCATTTTTAAACAAAACATTTATTTTACAAAAGAAAATATGTATACTAAAAACAAGAAGGTGATAATATGCAAAACACATTATTTGAAAATCATGAACCTCTTGCAAGTCGTTTACGTCCTCTCACATTAGATGATTATGTTGGACAAAAGCATCTTGTTGGTAAAGGAAAAATGCTATGGCAATTTATTGAAAATGACAAAATACCATCTATGATCTTTTGGGGACCTCCAGGTGTGGGAAAAACAACATTAGCACGTATTATTGCAAATCATACAAAAGCTGAATTTATTAATTTTAGTGCTGTCACAAGTGGTATCAAAGATATCAAAGAAGTTATGAAAGTTGCTGAAGAAAAAAGGCAATTGGGTTTAAAAACAATTGTTTTTGTAGATGAAATTCATCGTTTTAATAAAGCTCAACAAGATGTATTTTTACCATATGTTGAAAAAGGAAGTATTATACTTATTGGTGCAACTACAGAAAATCCTTCTTTTGAAATCAATTCAGCCCTTTTATCTCGTTGTAAAGTTTTTGTTTTATATTCATTAACTATTGATGATATTATAGAATTATTACATTATGCCCTTACAAGCCAAAAAGGGTTTGCAGATGACCACGTTGATATCTCTGATGAAAATCTTTATATGATTGCAGCTTTTTCTAACGGAGATGCAAGAATAGCACTGAACACTTTAGAAATGATTATTATGAATAGTTCTAAAGATGAAAATGGCATTCATGTCACAAAAGAGATGATTGAACAATGTACTAACCAAAGAAGTTTTCTTTATGATAAAAAAGGAGAAGAACACTATAATTTGATTTCTGCTTTACATAAATCAATGAGAAATAGCGATGTTGATGCAGCCATCTATTGGCTGGCAAGAATGTTAGAAGCTGGAGAAGATCCTTTATATATAGCAAGACGTTTAGTTCGTTTTGCAAGTGAGGATATAGGTATGGCTGATAGTCATGCCCTACAAATTGCTATTCATGCTTATCAAGCTTGCCAATTCTTAGGTGTGCCTGAGTGCAATGTTCATCTCACTCATGCTGTGACCTATCTTTCACTATCAGTGAAGTCAAATGCCTTATACCTTGCTTATGAGCGAGCTAAAAAAGATGCTATACAAACATTAGCTGAACCTGTTCCACTTCATTTAAGAAATGCACCTACTCGTTTAATGAAGGAACTTAACTATGGAAAAGGATATCAATATGCTCACGACTTTGAAGAAAAAATCACAACAATGACATGTTTACCAGAAAAAATCAAATCACATACTTACTATCATCCAACAACTCAAGGAAGTGAAAATAAAGTTTCGTTACGTTTAAAACAAATTAAAGAATGGAAAAAGAAAAATAGGAAGGATTAATGCCTTCCTATTCTGATAAATAATCAAATTTTTCTATTAAATTTGTTTGTGCAATCATTAAATAATGATCATCTTTTTCTATCTTTTCAAGTGGATCAACAAACAACTCTAAATCATGTGTTTCCATATTTCTTCTTCCTAAAATATTGACACCAAAACGTTTTCTTAAGTCTAATTCAAGGAGTGTTTTTCCAACCCATTGTAATGGAACTGTCATTTCAACAATACTATAATTTTCATCAATTTCAACTAAATCTGTAATATTTTTACGTAACATAGATCGAGCAACTCTTTCACCCATTTCTTTTTCAGGTCGAACGACTCTATCAGCTCCTATTTTTTCTAAAACAACTTTGAAACGTTTATTTTTTGCTTTTGCAACAATATATGGAACACCTATTTCTTTCAAATTTAAAACACCAAGAACACATTCTTCTAAATGATCCCCTATCGCAACAATTCCAACATCAAACTCTTCTATTCCTAGATTCATCAAAAATTGTTCATCAGTAGCATCTCCAATAACAGCCTTTGTGACATAATCAGCAACCCTTTGAACACATTCAGGATCTTTATCAATAGCCAAGACTTCACATTCAAATTGTGATAAAGTTTTTGCTATAGTGGAACCAAATACACCTAAACCTAATATAACATATTGTTTATTTTTCATCTTTTTAACCTATCAAGACATCACCTGTTGGATATTGTATGTCTTTTCCTTTCATTTGATTATATCTTTTTGCAAAAATAAGAACCATTGTCATTGGTCCGATACGACCAATATACATCAATATAATAATAACAATCTTTCCAATAAATGTTAATGAAGCTGTTACATTAGCAGTTAAACCTACTGTTGCAAATGCTGAGAAAACTTCAAAAACAAGATCAATAAATTCTTTATTTTCTGTTATTGTTAAAATAAATAATCCTAACATACACATAAAGAAACTCACAATAGCAATTGTTAAAGAACGTTTCACAATTTGATCAGAAATTGTTCTCTTCATAATTTTAATAAGATCACTTCCCTGAACAAGTGAATAAATATATAAAAGAGTCATTGCCATCGTCACTGTTTTAATACCTCCAGCTGTTCCAGCTGGTGAACCACCAATAAACATAATCATACAACAAATCAGTTTTGTAGCCACATACATTCCACCATTATCAATAGTCGCAAATCCAGCTGTTCTTAATGTTGTTGATTGAAAAAAACTAACTATCAATTTCTCATGTAATGGCAATTGTCCAATCGTCTTGGGATTTGAATATTCTAAAACAAAGACCAATAATGTTCCTATAATTAAAAGTAATATTGTTGAAATCAGAACAATTTTTGTATGCAATGATAAATATTTCTTTATTTTAATAAGTTGTAATCCATAATGTTTATTCTTGTATTTCTTAATAGCTTCAAATAAATCAATCCATACAATAAAGCCTAAACC
>CATOPA010000036.1 GCA_951801965.1 uncultured Erysipelotrichaceae bacterium
ATATTGATTCGCAAAATTATGATGATAGAAAAGCTTATATGGAAAAAATCTGCCAAGCAATTGTCAAAATAAATGATAATGTGGATAGAGATTATTATATGCATGCTTTATCAAAAAAATCTGGTTTTTCTTATGATATTATTCAAAATAAAATTTCTGGAATGTCTACATATAGTGATGAAATGAAATTACCAGAATCAAAAAAAGAATTGCATATACTAGATAAGTATCAAAAGGCAGAACATGATTTGTTATTTTATATGATGGTGAGTAAAGATGTTGCGTTAAAATATGAATCAAAAGTAGGATTTATGTATAATGATCATTATCGTATTATTGCTTCTTATATTGTTGACTATTATCGTCATCATAATCATTTGGAAATTGCTGATTTTATGAGCAGTATACAAAAGGAAGAATTAATACAAACTATTATAGAAATATCAGCTTCTGCTTTACCGCTTCATTATGAAGAAAAAGCGATTGATGATTATATGAAAATTATTGCAGAGAATGCAAAAAGAATGAAGAAAGAATTACTATTAGAACAGTTTCATTACATGTTAGATCCAAGTCAAAAAGCTCAAATACTAAATGAAATTGTAAAGTTAGAAAATGAAAAGGAGTCAATATGAAAAAAGACATGAAGAAAAAAGCATCACCAGTTACGCTTGATGACTTAAAAAATTTAATTAAAGAAACAGCTGATGTGTTTGGTGGGACTTTGTCTCAAGATGAGTTAGATGCTTTTTTAACAAAATATGATCTTGATGATGAGTCAGCAGAACAATTATTAGAATTTATTACTGAAAATGGTCTTTTAATGGATGATGATTTAGATTCGTTAGAATTAGATGATGAGGAATTATTAAAGGGAGTCAGTGAGGATTTAGATGATTTAGAAGATTTAGATGCTTTAAGTGATGAATTAGGTGAAGATATACCTGATTTAGACTTTGTTGGTGATTTTGACATGATGACAAGTGATACAGCTACTCTTTATTCAGAAGAAGAGAGTGATGATGAAAATCAGCTTGGAAGCAATGTAAAAATTAATGATCCTGTAAAGATGTATCTTAAAGAAATTGGTCGTGTTGAATTATTGAATCATGATGAAGAGATTGTTTTGGCTAAAAAAATTCTTGAAGGCAATGAAGAGGCAAAGAAAAAACTTGCAGCAGCAAATTTACGTCTTGTTGTCTCTATCGCAAAAAGATATGTTGGTAGAGGAATGTTATTTTTAGATTTGATTCAAGAAGGAAATATGGGGTTAATCAAAGCAGTTGAAAAGTTTGATTATACAAAAGGTTTTAAGTTCTCAACATATGCAACATGGTGGATTAGACAAGCTATTACACGTGCTATTGCAGATCAGGCAAGAACAATTCGTATTCCTGTACATATGGTAGAAACAATTAACAAATTGACAAGAGTGCAAAGACAGTTGATTCAAGAATTAGGAAGAGAACCAACTGCTGAAGAGATTGCTGAAGAAATGGATGGAATGACACCAGAAAAGGTGAGAGAAATTCAAAAAATATCGTTAGAACCTGTATCATTAGAAACACCTATTGGTGAAGAAGATGATTCTCATTTAGGAGATTTCATTGAAGATGAAGGTGTGATGTCACCTGATGATTATGCAGCTAATGAATTGTTGAAAGATGAACTTAATGAAGTTTTATTAGAACTTACTGATCGTGAAGAAAAAGTTTTGCGTTTAAGATTTGGTTTGGATGATGGACGTACAAGAACATTAGAAGAAGTTGGAAAAGAATTTAATGTGACTCGTGAACGTATTAGACAAATTGAAGCAAAGGCTTTAAGAAAATTAAAGCATCCTTCACGTTCAAAACGTTTGAAAGATTTTTTAGATCGATAACATGAAACTATCAAAAAGATTACAAGCGATTGCTGATTTAATAAAAAAATATAAACAAGGGGAAAGACTTGCCGATATAGGAACTGATCATGCTTATTTACCATGTTATTTGGTAAGTGAAGGCATTATTGAAAAAGCTTATGCATGTGATATCGCAAGTGGACCAATTCATGCATCGATAGAAACAATTCAATCAAATCATTTAGAAGAAAAAGTCATACCACTTCTAGGAAGTGGTATGAATCCTATATTAGATAAAGAAGTTGATATGATTAGCATTTGTGGAATGGGTGGAAAGCTAACTGTAGAAATACTAGATGAACATAAAGAACTTTTAGATCATCTTTTTATTCTTCAGTCTAATGTAGGATTAGATATTTTAAGAGAATATTTATTTCAACAAAATATAAAAATTATAGATGAGGATATTGTGGAAGATGCTCATCATATTTATGAAATTATTGTTTGTAAAAAAGCTTGTCAAGAGTTGGATTATACATTAGAAGATATTTATTTTGGTCCTTGTCTAAGGAAAAAGAAGAATAAACTTTTTTATAAAAAATGGCAAAGGCAATTACAAATCTATCAAAACATTATCGTTTCGTTAGAAAAGTCACATTCACGCTATCAAGAAGTGAAAAAATTAATTGGAATGATTGAAGGTGAAATCAATGAAAGTTAAAGATATTATAAATATTATGGAAAAACATTATCCACTTGATTTGCAAGAAGAATGGGATAAGTGTGGATTACAAATTGGTGATAAAAATCAAGATGTTCATAAAATTATGATTGCTTTAAATGCAGATCGATACTCTTTACAAGAAGCTATTGATCATCATTGTGATATGTTAATTACACATCATCCTTTTTTATTAGATACTTTTGATAATATTGATAAGGATCATTTTATGGGTGAATTTATTTATAAAGCTATTGAGAATCATGTTTCAGTTTATAGTTCTCATACAGCACTTGATCGTGCATCAATGAATCAATGGCTTATCGAAAAGCTTCAAGTTGATGATATTCAAGATGGCGATGATAAAATAAGTAAGATAGCTGTTCTTCGTCAAGAGATGTCACAAGATGAGTTTATTGATTATGTTCAAGATATTTTTCAATTAGAGCATTTTCGTTATGCTGGACATGTTCAAAGAGTTAAGAAAGTTGCTATTTGTGGTGGCAGTGGAGCTGATTTTATTGAGTCATTTTATGGAAAGGTAGATGCTTATTTAACGGGTGATACAAAGTATCGTCATGCGAAAAATGCTGTTGATCATCATTTGTTACTTATTGATATTCATCATCATGCAGAAAAGATTATGGTATCTGAGTTGAAAAAATTATTAGAAAAGGAAGTGAATATAGAAATAATAGAGGGATCATCTCCTGATTATTATTGCTATAGATAGAATGATTTTAACAACGTTATGTTATTTAAAAAAAGATAATCAAACATTATTACTTCACCGTATCAAAGAAAAAGATGATATCAATGCTGGTAAATGGATTGGTGTCGGAGGAAAGTTTGAAAGTGGGGAAAAACCAGAAGAATGTATGAAAAGAGAAATCTTTGAAGAAACTGGATATATAGCTCATTCTTTAAATTTTCATGGAGTTGTAACATTTCCTGAATTGTACTATGGAGAAGATGAAATGATGTTTATTTATACATGTCATGATTTTAGTGGAGAAATGCATGAATGTGATGAGGGCGTTTTACAATGGATTGATGATGAAAAGATAAAAGACTTACCTATGTGGGAAGGAGATTATCATTTCTTTGATTGGCTAGAAGATTCATATATTCATAGTGCAAAAATTGTTTATAAAGATGATCATGTTATTGATTATAATGAAGATGTTTATGGAAAAGAAGCTGTAGTGAATAAAGACTTTTAGTCTTAAAATGACAGCTTCTTTATATTATTAAAAACTAGAGAATTTTTGTTTTATCAATTTTCGGTTTATGATAAGTTTCTATACAATTTTCATCAAATTGTTTTAAAAAATCAATGACTTGATTTGTTAAATAGGTTGGTGTTGATGCTCCAGCAGAAACAGCTACCTTTTTTTTACCTTTTAAAACAGATATATTTAAGTCATCAATACTTTCAATCATATAAACTTCTTTATTTTGTCTGGCAATGGAAGCAAGCTTTTTTGTGTTATTAGAATGAGGATCACCAACAATAAAAACAATATCAATATCATTGCTCATATTTCTAATCGCCTCTTGCCTAATTTTTGTGGCTGTACATGTTTCTTTTTCAATAATAACATGTTGTAGTTTCTCTTTAGCATATTCACATAAATCAAAGACATCATAAAGTGACATAGTTGTTTGATTCGTCATAACATAGTGCTGATGTGGGTCTAATTGATCAATATCTTTTTTTGAAGAAATCAAATGAATTTTATTTTTTTGAATAGATAAAACACCCTCTGCTTCTGGATGTCCACTTTTTCCAATATATAAAATTTCAAATCCATTTTCTATCTTTTCTTTAATCAAATCGTGCGTTTTTATAACATCTAAACAAGACGCATCAATGATTTGAAGGCCTTTCTCTTTTGCCTTTATAAAAACTTCATCACTAGCTCCATGTGCAGTAATGATAATTGTTCCATGATCAATTTCATCTAAGAGCTCTAATCTTGTTTTTCCTTTGATGTCTATAGTATGTACACCTAAATCTTCTAAGGCATTTACAATATATTGATTATGAACAATCATACCTAATATATAAACATCATCATCTAAATGGCTTGCTTTTTTTGCTATTTCAATAGCTCTCACAACGCCTTTGCAATAACCTCTAGGAACAATGCTGAAAACTTCCATTTTATCAACCTCCTTTTTCATTGTACTAAAGTTCAAAAGAATAATCCATTTATTTTTGATAAATGGATTCATTCTTTTCTAACATGTTTTCAAATGGAAGAGATTGTTCAACGTTTTTATCTATATCATCTTCAATGTCTTCAAAATCAAATTGTTTGACAGCTTTGACAACTCTAAAAGCAGTAGATGCATTGTGTAATACAGGTCTGAGCTGATTAACAATAGGAATAATCTGATTGACTGTGTAAATTGTTTTTTGAGCTGTTCTTAATGTTGATGAAAGATTCATACGATTCATTGAAAATTTCATTGATTGCAATAATGATGGTTTAGGCATCATTGGATAAAAGGATTGTGTAGGATATGTGAATAAATAAGGATCATTATAAAATTCAGGGTACATAAGACACCTCCTTCATTTTATTATATGATGAAAATATAAAAATGTTATAGAGCATTTTTAAGAGATATATTTTATGAAAGAATTTTGATTTTTTTGATGATTTGTAGTATAATCAAGTGGCTTGAAAGGAGGCGTTAATGATGAAATTATTTGAACAATATCAATTTCACACTTTTGTGAAAGAAACAATAAAGGATCTTCAATTTAAAGAACCTACAGAAATACAAAAAAAGGTGATTCCTCTTGTATATAAAGATAGTGATATTATTGGAATATCACAAACTGGAACTGGAAAAACACATGCTTTTTTAATTCCTATCATGGATAGAATAGATGTTGAAAAGAATTGCGTTCAAGCTGTTATTGCGACACCAACAAGAGAACTTGCAACACAAATTTATGAACAAGCAAAAATGTTTATGAAAAATCACTCAGATTTAAGAGTTTCGTTGATTATTGGAGGAAGTGATAAGCAAAAAACAATTGATAAACTTTCAACAGCGCCACATATTGTGATTGGGACACCAGGACGTATTAGAGATTTATCATTAAATGAACAAGCTCTTCATATTACAACAGCTGATATCTTTGTCATTGATGAAGCAGATATGACTTTAGAGTTTGGGTATATTGAAGACTTAGATGCTGTTTTAGGGAAAATGAAAGACAATCTTCAAATGCTTGTATTCTCAGCAACGATTCCACAAAGTATGAGACCTTTTTTACAAAAATATATGAATGCTCCAAAAATAATAGAAGTTGATGAAAATTTAGCAACTTCTCGTAATGTTTCTCATTATCTTGTTCCAACAAAACACCGTCAGCGTTATGATGTTTTAAAAGAAATCATGGGAATCATTGATCCATATATATGCTTGATTTTCTGTAACACACGTCATGAAGCAGGTCAATTGACACATGAATTAAGAACAGACGGTTATAAAGTTGGTGAAATTCATGGGGACTTAGAACCAAGAGAAAGACGACAAATGATGAGACGTATTAAAAATATGGAATATCAATATATTGTTGCGACTGATATTGCAGCAAGAGGGATTGATATAGATGGTGTTAGTCATGTCATTAATATGGAATTCCCAAGTGAGTTAGATTTTTATATTCATCGTAGTGGTCGTTGTGGGCGTGGAAAATATACAGGTGAATGTTATAGTATGTATGATACAACAAATGAAGAAGTTGTTCGATTACTGGAAAAAAAGGGTATTACTTTTGAAATGAAGGAATTAAAAGGTCAACATCTTCAAGATTCAAAAAATCGTGAAAAGAGAAAGTCGCGAGTCAAACATCAAACAGAATTAGAAAAACAAATCAGTTTGAAAGTCAGAAAACCTACAAAAGTTAAACCTGGGTATAAGAAAAAACGTAAAAGAGAAATAGAAAAGCTCGTAAAGAAAGAAAAACGAGCTATTATACAGGCTGATATTAGAAGACAAAAGAAAGAACGTGCAAAACAAGCACAAAGAGAAAAACGAGAAAAGGAGAATATGTAAAATGCTGAAAATTGGTAGTCATGTTTCTATGAGTGGAAAAGAAATGATGTTGAGCTCTGTTAAAGAAGCACTATCGTATGATGCAACAACTTTTATGTTTTATACAGGCGCACCTCAAAACACTGCAAGAAAGCCCGTAGAACAATTGTGTGTTGATGAGGCAAAGCAATTAATGAAAGAACATGGTATCAATATTGATGACGTTGTTGTTCATGCTCCTTATATCATTAATTTAGCGAATACAATAAAACCAGAAACTTATGAATTGGCTGTTCGTTTTTTAAAACAAGAAATCGAAAGATGTGAGGCTATTGGTATTTCAAGACTTGTTTTACATCCTGGATCACATGTAAAAGCTGGAGATCAAGTAGGACTTGATCAGATTATTAAAGGTTTAAATGAGGTTTTAAGACCAGATCAAAAAGTCAAAATTGCATTAGAAACAATGGCTGGTAAAGGAAGCGAACTAGGGAGAGACTTCGATCAGCTTCAATACATTATTGAGCATGTAGAGCTTAATGAATATCTTGGTGTATGTTTAGATACTTGTCATTTACATGATGCAGGATATGATTTAGAACAATTTGATGATATTTTGAATGAATTTGATGAAAAGATAGGGTTGGAAAGAGTGTTAGTTGTTCATGTGAATGATTCTAAAAATGAAAGAGGCGCACATAAAGATAGACATGAAAATATTGGATATGGATATATTGGCTTTGAAATATTGAATAAAGTTGTTCATCATCCAAAATTAAAAGATGTTCCTAAGATTTTAGAAACACCTTATATTCAAGAACATGCTCCTTATAAAGAAGAAATCAAAATGTTTGTTGATCAAACATTCAACAATGGTTTAAAATAATGATTTAATAAGAGCATAACTTTTTGACAAGTGAAATCACTTGTCAATTTTTTTATATAGTTTTCTAATACAAATTGATATTGTTCATGAATCAAAGCATACTGATTATTTTGAATCATTGAAAGAATTTTAGTTTGTTGCTCTTCATCAAGATAAATGTCAAACTCCTCCAATATAATTTGAAAATCTTTTAATTGAAGTCCTGAAATATAGTCATTGTATTTTTTATTCATCAGCTTTTCCTCCTATCTATATAGCCTATGAAAAAAAGCAGAGATTATTCCTCTGCCATGTTTAGAATTTCTTCTTTTAAAATACGAACCATATCTTCCTGTTTCACTTTCTTAATAATTTTCCCTTTTTTGATCAATAAACCTTCATGAACACCCCCAGCAATAGCAATATCAGCATGTTTTGCTTCACCAGGACCATTGACAGCACACCCCATAATAGCAACAGTTATGTTTTTATGAATTGTGTTTAAGAAATCTTCTATTTCTTTAGCAACAGGAATCAAATCATATTGAATACGTCCACATGTTGGACATGAAATGAGTGTTGGTACATGATCAATTAATTCTAATTCTTTTAATAAAGTTTTTGCGACTTTAATTTCTTCAACAGGATCATCACTCAAAGAAACACGAATCGTATTTCCAATGCCTTGATATAATAAAGTTCCAATACCTAAGCTTGATTTGATTGTTCCTCCTAGTTTTGTACCAGCTTCAGTCACACCAATATGCAAAGGACAATCAAAAGTTTCACTAGCTAATTGGTAAGCCTTAATTGTTAAAAGAGTATTTGATGATTTTAAAGAAATTGCATAATCATAAAAATCTAAACTTTCTAAAATATCAATATGTTTCTTTGCACTTTCAATCATTCCTTGAGCTGTAGGTTTACCATACTTTTCAAGAATATCTTTTTCTATAGAACCACTATTTACACCAATACGAATAGGAATATGTTTTTCTTTACATGCCTCCACAACAGCCTTGATCTTTTCTATAGAACCAATATTTCCAGGATTGATACGAATTTTATCAATACCATTGTCAATAGACATTAAGGCTAATTGATAATCAAAATGGATATCAGCAACAAGAGGAATGTGTATTTGCTTTTTTATTTGAGCAATAGCCATAGCATCTTCTTTATCAAAAACAGCAACTCTAATGATTTCACATCCAGCTTTTTCAAGTTGAAGAATTTGTTGAACAGTTGCATCAACATCTTTTGTTTTTGTATTACACATAGATTGAATAATCACATGATTATTTCCACCTAATATTAAATTACCAACTTTCATAGATCTTGTTTGTGTTCTTAACATACGATTACCTCACTTTTTTATATTATAACATAAATTATTTTTGATTTGAATGAGAATAACCATTGAAAATATTTCTTAATGAAAATCATAACATTTTTAAGATATGTTATAATAAAGTGAGGGATTTTTATAAATAATGGTGTATATATAAGTGAAGGGAGGTCATAAGCAATGGATAAAGTTATCATAAAGATGATGAAGAATAATGATGAACAAGCTATAAAATATATAAAAGATGCTTATTTACCATTTATATATTATATCTTAAATCCATTTTCATTAAGTCAAGAAGATCAAGAAGAATGTGTAAATGACGTTCTTTTGAAGATTTGGAATTGGCGAAGACAATTGTGTGAAGATCTCCCATTAAAGAATTATGTTGCGATTATTACAAGAAGAGTAGCTTTGAATTATATAAGAAAAAATAAAAAGAAATTGATTTTTTATGAAGATATGGATATTTTTGGGACATATGATTATTACGAGAAAATTGACTGGTCAAAAATCATTAAACAATTAAAGTATCATGAAAGGACTTTATTCATTAGGCACTATTATTATTTTCAAAGTATTGAAACAATAGCATTAGAATTAGGGACAACTTATAAAGCTATAGAAAGTCGACTTTATCGATTAAGAAAAAAATTAAAAAAGATATTAAATAAGGAGGGATATCATGGATCATTCTAAAGAATTTCATAGTACTATAGTCAATGTTAACGCATTTCAGAGTATTTTTTCTTATTTATCTGCTGGCTTTCTTTTTGGAAGTCTCTGTATTTCTTTTTCGTTTTTTTCACAAGTGACCGCAATGATATCATCTTTATGTTTTTATCTTGGATTAAGAATAATTAAAAAAGAAAGAAAATCCTTTTCTTGTGCATTTTATATAAGTATTTTCTTGATAATATTTTCTGGTATTGATATGGTTCTTTTTGTAACTCCTTTTCATATACCTAAATTAATAAATGACTTTGTATGGGGATTAAAAATCATTGAAGTGATTTTGATCTGCTTAGGATTAAGTCAAGTTATGAAAAATAAAATGTATCCGATTTTGTTAGGGGCTTGTTATAGTTGTATGATTTTTTTGAATCTTTTTATAACATGGTACTCTTTATTAGAAATGCTTATTCTTGGTATGCTGTTTCTCTTGCTTTTTTACTTATTAATAAACTTCAAACATAATCTTTTTCAGCAATATTTTCAAGTTCATTTATCACCTGTAAAAATGTCTGTAACAAAAGTTACATTATTTTATTTGATTGGTGTTATCACATTGACTTTTTTGGTTAATGGCATTTATCCATACTTTATGTATCAAACACGAAGTATGCAACAGCCTCATTATTCTTATCCTGTTTTAGATGAGCAATCCTTTCCAAATGGAAAAGTAACTATCTATGATTATGATGAAGACTATTATCTCAATGTTTATCATTATCAGATTCAAAAACAACATTTAAAGGCCATCAAAATAAGTATCCAGCATCTTTTCTCTAGGCATTATCAACTATCTTTACAAGTTGTTGATTTATCGGTGAATGATGGTTGCAATGATTATGTCATTCAAAAGAATGAAAATCCTTCTTCTCATATGAATGAATATCTTGTTTATTTACATCCACAAAAACAGAACTATACAATACAGTTTGGAATTTTAGTGAATAAGAAGATAGGGGATCAAGAGAGTGGTTTATTTGAAGAAAGCTTATATATTGATTATTCACAGTATAAATTAACATTTGAAGCATATAAAGATGTCTATCGACCATACCAGCAATTATATGTTCGTGGTAGCAGTGGAAAAATAGAAAAAATTTTTGAATAAAAAACTTCAAGAATCTCTTGAAGTTTTTATAATAGTTTTTCTAATTCATTAAGCATTGTTTGAAAATAATGATAAGCATCATCATAAAGCCGATCTTCTAAAGGATTGACAAGAGCATTTTTTAATAGGTCAACAGGTGATTGACTTCCACCAGATTTTAAGAAGTTTAAATAAGCTTCTTTTTGCTGAGTATCACCATTTAAAATTCTCGAAACAATGGCCAAAGAAACAGTCATTCCTAAAGTATATTTATAAACATAATAATTATAATAGAAATGAGGAATATAATAGCATGAATATCCAACATATTTATCCATTGTTATCTCTTTACCATAATATTCAGCATTTTTCTGATAGTAGAGATCAGTGATTTTTTGTGAAGATATAGGATATCCATTTTTTGCCCATGTGTGTAAGATATCTTCGAATTCAGCATACATTGGCTGTCTAAAAATTAAACCTACACAATTTTCTAATAATTCATATAAGAAGTAAGCTTTTTCTTCTTTTGAAGAAGCATGCTCCAACATATAGTGAATAAGTAATGTTTCATTAACAGTTGAGGCAACTTCAGCAACAAAAATACGATAATCACAATTCACAGCTGATTGATTTTGACAAGAAAGATATGTGTGAACACTATGTCCTAATTCATGAATCATTGTTGATAAAGATTGATAATCACCAATAAAGTTCATTAAAATATAAGGTCTTGTATCATAGCATCCACTTGAATAAGCACCAATACGCTTTTGATTATGAGGATGAAAATCTATCCATCTTTCTTGACGTGCTTTTTTAATAATATCAACATAATCATCACCAAAAACTTTCACAACATCATAAATGATATCAAAGCATTCATCAATTGTATACTTTTGAGTATCATATTGAACAAAAGGAACATTTAAATCGTAATTATACATTGTTTCTAGTCCTAAAACCTTTTTCTTTAAAGCATTATAACGATGGAATAAAGGTCTATATTCAACATTAGCTTTTTCTAATATTTTATAAAATAAAGATGTAGGAACATCGTCATCAAAAAGACTAGCTTCTAAAGGACTATTGAATTTTTTTGCTTCAGCATAGAAAGCATCTTTTTTCATGACGCCTCCAAGAGTCGTCGCAAAAACATTTTCAAATTTTTGATATTCTTTAAAGAAATGATGATAGGCTTGTTTTCTCACGTTTGCATCTTTATTTTTAAGAAATTCAGTCAAAGTGGCACTGTTTAATGTTTGCTTCTTTCCATCAATTTCTACGTCATCATAAGTAAGCCTCATTGCATCAAAAACTTGTGAAGAAATATCAGAAATTGACGAAGTCTTAGAAAGAAGACTTTCCATTTCCTGAGATAAAATATGTGATTTCCCTCTGAGCACTTCTGATAGGGTATAGCGATAGTCTGCTAAACGATTATCTTCTAAATAGAGATGAACTTGATCACTTGCTTCAATCATCATCACATCATAAAAGTCTAAAGAAGCAGTCACTTGATCAAAAAGAGCAAAAACACTTGCTAGCATTGTTTGGTATTCTTGATGTTGAGGTTCAACATCACAATGTAAATGAGCAAAGCTGTATAACTTTTGAATACGTCTAGATAAGATTGTATAAAGCTCATGAAATTCAAGAAATATGTCTACATTGTTTAAAAAAGATTCTTTCATTTGTATAAGCTTATGAAGATCTTCTTTCGCAAGTTCTAAGTCCTTATAAAATTCATCATGAGTATGATAGATAAGAGATAAATCCCATGTTTCATTTATATTTATATTTTTTCTATCCATAAAATTTCTCCTTTATATATATTCATCAAATCTTTGATAAAAAATAAACTCTATCAATTAGTCGATAGAGTTTACTAATTTAGCTAATTTAGATTTTTGTCTATTAGCATAATTTTTATGATGAATTCCTTTTGTTACAGAAGCATCTAATTTAGAAGTCACTTTATTTAAAGCAACGACAGCAGCTTCCTTATTACCAGCTTCAACTTCAGCTTTTACTTTTTTGATTGCTGTTTTTAAAGCACTTTTATAAGAATTGTTAATTTCACGCTTTTTGTTATCATTTTTATAACGTTTAATTTGTTGTTTCATGTTTGCCATTGTATTTCACCTCACTTTTATTCATTGCTTTGTTATTCTATCAAAAACAGACGATAAATGCAATGTTTTATTAAGAAATGATTATTTTTTTTTAATTTGTCAATGATTATTGTGGTGAGACAATGAAAAATTATTATACAAGAAGTGATTTAGCTATAGAATCTCTCGCTCATGCTGTTAAAGATCAAGATTATAAACATCATGAAGAGCGAATGGGAGAAGTGACAATAGAGACTTTTGAAATCTTAAAAACAAGTGATCTTTATCCTCATGAAAGAGGAAAATACATTGAAATCAGTTTTGCAGATTATACACATATGTCAGATATTACATCATCACTTCAAAAATCTCTTTATACATTAATGAGAGATAAGGTCAAAAAACTAGATCCTCTTATTTTGTTTGTTGGTTTAGGTAATGAAACTTTAACAAGTGATGCCATTGGTCCAAGAACTTTAAAGCATTTAAGAGCTACACATCATTATCCTTTAGATGAAAGGCATCATCATCAGTATTTTGATAGTATTTGTTTAACACCTGGAGTGATGGCGCATACAGGTATGGAAACGGCAGATATTGTTGAAGGTGTTATTCATCAATATCAACCAGATATTGTGATTGCGATTGATGCTCTTTGTGCTCAAAGTTATGAAAAGATTTGTCGTGTGATTCAAATGAACAATGTTGGAATCTATCCAGGCAGTGGTATTGGAAATCATCGCAAGAGTATGAATGAAGCAACTTTAGGAGTTCCAGTGATTGCTATAGGAGTCCCTACTGTTATTCATGTGTCTTCATTAGTGAGTGATGTTTATAATTTATTAGAAGGCTATTTTAAAGAGTCATTAGATCCTTCCTCAGCTTTAAAAGTTGGAAAAAGGAAACGTTATGAAGGACGTTTAAATGAAATGCAAAGACGCTTGATTTTGGGAGAAATTGGACAATTAGATGAACAAAAAAGAATTCAATTACTCAACGAAGTTTTAAATCCTATAGAAAGTCAATTTGTCATGAGTGATAAACAAATTGATTTTGATGTTGAAATGATTTCTAAAGTCTTATCTTCATCAATTAATAATTTAAGATATTAGGTGTACTAAATACACCTTTTTTTGCATATGGTTTATTGTATAGTAGAGGAGGAAAGATGATGAATAGTAATGTAAAGATATTATTGAAGTGTATTATAGTTGTGGCTATTATTATTCATCTTCCTTTCCAAAAGATATATAGTGAGAATGTGGAAAATGTCGTTGCTTCACTCACAACATCAGATGTTAAGAGTCAATCAAATGGGAAGTCTATATATATTTATAACACGCATCAAGGAGAAAAATATGCGACAAACTCAGTTAAGGAGGGAAGTCGTTATTTGATGCAGCTGTTACAAAATAGAGGATATGAAGTTGATTATGAGACTACGGATTTTGAGTTGTATAAAACCAAAAATAAAATTAATTATGCATATTCCTATACTGTTTCTAAAAAATATCTTAACAATGCCCTTAAAGATCATGGAGAGTATGACTTAGTTATTGATTTTCATAGAGATTCAGTTAAGAAGTCATTAATGACAACAACTTTTGATGGTAAAGATTATGCAAAGCTAATGTTTGTTGTTGGAAAAGGTAGCGATAATTTCAAAGATGTGAATGCCTGTTGTGAAAAAATGTCTGCCTTATTAGAAAAAAAGATTCCGCATATTTCTAGGGGTGTCATGTTAAAACAAAGTCATTATAATCAGGGGGTTACAAAGAATATGGTTTTAATTGAAGTTGGTGGAAATGAGAACACATATGAAGAAATACAAAATTCCTTAAATATTCTTGCAATGGTTATAGATGAGTATTTAAGTGCATGAAACAATTTACTTTTGATTTATGTTTAGTTTTGTTATTCATATGTGCTATTGAATTATTTTTTGGAAATTATCAAGTGTCTCAAACAATGTTTCAAAGATCTATCAATGATTTTGAAGAAAAAGTATCAATGAATGAAAATGTGTCAACGCAGTATACAGCTTTGCAGGATCCTTCGGATAATCAAATTTCATCTTTTTTTAAAGGATTGAGTGATGTGTGTGTACATATTATTGAATGGATTGTGTTGATTTTCTCTGATTTTATTAGTATGATATTAACAATTATGGTATACTAATCAATGAAAGAGAGTTGAGGTTTATGAAAGAAAAAAGAATTGTTTTTATGGGTACTGCATCTTTTTCTCTTGCTATATTGAAAATGCTTCTTGAAGAGAAATATCATATTGTAGGAGTTGTGAGTCAACCAGATCGTTATGTTGGAAGAAAAAAAGTTTTAACAATGCCTGATGTGAAAGTTGAAGCTCTTCAATACGATATTCCTGTTTTTCAGCCACAAAAAATAAGAGAAGACTATCAAGACATTTTAGATTTAAAACCAGATTTGATTATTACAGCAGCCTATGGACAAATGATTCCTCAGGCTATTTTAGACGCTCCTACACTA
>CATOPA010000037.1 GCA_951801965.1 uncultured Erysipelotrichaceae bacterium
TTAACTGCTGTTTCATTGATATTAGGAGTTTGTGTTATTCCTTTGTGGGGGATTGCTGGAGATAAAACACGAAAATATAATCTTTTACTTATGTTTTCTTTAGGAGCAAGTATTGTTATATTATACTTTTATTCTAAACAAACTGTATATGCTGGTGTTTTAATCTTTGCTTTGTTGTTGGAAGTTGCAAGGCTGGGTTCTGGTCCTATGGCTGATACAATCGCAATGAATTATACTGCTAAACATAATGGAAACTATGGTTCTATTAGAGGAATGGGTTCTTTAGGATATGTTGTTGGAAGTATGGCTGTTGGTTTTTTAGCTGATATTTATGGTTTAGATGGTCCTTTGTTTACAACATATATGATTTTATTAGGACTTGGACTATTACTTTGTTTATCTTTTCCAAAGGAAAATGAAGAAGAAAATAATGAAAAACCACAAAAAGGAAATTTTAAGGAATTATTAGTGAATAAAAATTTTATTTTTATGCTTGTTCTTGTAATGATGACAGAAATTGTTGTAGATAGTTCTGGAGCTTTTGCTGGAAATCATCTTGTTATGACTTTAAACGGTAATAATTCTTTGATTAGCTGGTTAACATTTGTTCAAGTTGTTCCTGAAATTATTTATTTGATGGTATCTTCACAACTTATTAAAAAAATGGGATATAAGAAATTTATTCTTTTAGGTTCTATTCCAATGGCTATCCGTTTATTTGTTTATGCTCTTGTTCCTAATGCTGTTGTTTTTGTTGGAATCAGTATTGTCCATTGTTTAGGTGTTGGTGTTTCTACAGTCGCAAGTTTAGCCTATATTCAAGAATCTGTAAATCCAGCAGTTTTTGGAACAGCTGTGACTCTATTAAATGCTGCAATGAGTGTTGCTAAGGCAATTTATGGATATGTATTTGGTTTGGTTTATCAATATTTAGGATCAGATAAGATTTTCTTGTTGAGTGGTGTTATTGTTGTGATTTCTATTCTTATGGTTCTTTTCACAAAACGTTTTGATGAAGCAGATAGAAAGTTGAAAGAAGAATGAGTCGATTTGAAAATGTAGAATTGACAACTCTTTGTATGGTCTACCATAAAGATCTTATTCTTTTACAAAATAGAACAAAGAAAGATTGGCAAGGATATACCTTTCCTGGTGGTCATGTTGAAGCACAAGAATCTTTTGTAGATGCAGTCATAAGAGAAGTGAAAGAAGAAACTGGATTAGATATTTTTCATCCTATTTTATGTGGTATAAAACAGTTTCCTATTCAAAATGGAAGATATATTGTTTTATTGTTTAAAACCAATCAGTTTCATGGAAGTTTAACTTCTTCTTTAGAAGGTGAAATGAAATGGGTTGATCGTCATGATCTTTCCTCCCTTCCTTTAGTTGATGATTTTATGGAACTCTTAAGAGTTTTTGATGACCCTCATATTCAAGAATTTCAATATACAGTAGATAATGAGTGGCATGTTCATTTAAAATAAAAAGAACTGTAGCAAATCAAATTTTTATGATTTGTTACAGTTTTTAATGTATTCATTTATATAACTTTTTATTGAGAGTTTCTCATTGAATTTCTATTTCATTTGTTATTTTTATTCATACTGCTTATACAAGAAAGTTAATGAAAACAACTTTTTCTATTATTTTCTTTTAATAGCATTATTTAAGAAAGCTTCAATCAACATAATCATAAAAACAATCCACAATGTCCAAGCGAAAACACCTACCATATCTACTTGTATTCTTGCAAATTGAATTTCACGTCCTACCCCATAAGGTAATGCAGCTAAAATTTCAGCCATAACTCCTACTTTTACCCCTAAGCTTAAAGAAGACTTTATTCCTGATAAAAGACTTGGTTGAATAAGAGGCAAATAGGCATTCCATAATTTATCAAATAGAGGGGGATGATATAAAATAATCATATCATTCAAATCTTGATCAATACATTTAAAACCCTCTATAAAATTATTATAAAGCAGAGGAAAAACAACTAGAAATAAAACAATGTACACAGTCAATAAAGATGATGACCAAACCATCACCAAAATAATATATGAAATATTTGGTATAGCTTGTATAAAAGAAAGTATCAAAGAAACATATTCCTCTATAACTGGCTTAATAAATGAAAGATAAGCAAGCAAAAAAGCAATCAGTATACTTATTCCAACAACAATAAGAACATGTGATAACGTTATAAAAATTGTTGTATAAAATGACAAATCGCCTAACATAGTTATCATTTTTAAAAATACATCTTTAGGATAGGGAAGAATAGCTTGCCTATCAATATAATAAGATATGAATTGCCAGAATAATAAAACATAGACACAAAGATTAATTTTATGTTTCATTATTGAATAATCATTTCATCACTATATTCAATATGAAATTGTTTTAATAGAGTTTGAATATCTTCTTTCACAGATATTGCATCTCTATAATGGATATTTTGATTTGCCCATGTTTGAGAAGCTATGTTTGCACTTGGAACTCCGAAAGTATCTGCTCCTATTTTTTCAATGTAATTTTCTATTTGATTATCATCTTTAAATGCCTCATTATTTGTAAAATCATCTAACTGTTCAAGCATATCTTTTGTTTTCTCTTTATCTTTTACAAAAATAGCTGCTTGAGGATACCCTGCCTGTGTAGAACCCGTTTGTTTTTGATATAAATTTTGTACTGAAGCAACAACTTTAAGATTGATACCATTTTGCTTTGCTTTTGCTATAGTTGCACTAGCAGCTGGTTCAGCCATCAAAGCGTATTGACATTTATTTGATAAAACTTGTCCTTGAACATCACTAACAGCATTATAATAAGTAACATCTGCATTTTTTGTTATTGATGATGAATTTTTAATCATTGCAAAGATCTTTCCTGGCACTGCCATTTCTCCAAAAGCAGCAAGAACATTATTCTTTACATCATTATTTTCTAATAAATATAAATTTCCCCAAGTCAATACACCTGCTAGTCTATAGTCTGTTTGTCCTTTAGCAATGAGTTGGCATCCTAAATTGATTGGAGCAACAATAACATCATAATCGCTCTCTTTTTTAATAAGTTCACTACTTAGGAGTTCACTCCCTTCAACAATCTTAATCTCACCATCTTTTTTAATATCTTCATACATACTTATAAAAGAAAGAGCTGGCGCTCCATTTGGAGTTAATACCTTGACTTCTGTTGCTTTTTTTGATGACATACAACCAACAAATACAAAACATGCTAATATAAACATAAATAACTTTTTCATAAATTCATCCCCCTAACTATTATTCATGTAATTTTATTTTACAATAGTATCTATAACCATCTTCTTCTAATTCTTCAACGAAATAAATAGAATATTCATCATTAACATAACTTTCCCATTTTCCATCAGCAACTTCTTTTATATTATGAAAGGAATCTTTTACCTTATCATATAATTGAGTATCATTATAATAATATATCCCAATATCATCAAGAAGCTCTTTTTCTAATCTCATTTCTTTAGATTGATGAATTCCTTGCTCATCATAATTTTCAATAATAATGGTTTCATTACTTACTTCACCATTTGAAAAATCAGCATTAAAAGTATAACATCCTTCATTCAAGTATCCATCAACAGATAAATAAGCTTCTAATGGGTCCTCTCCCCATAATGTTTCATAAGCATAAACATCCTTTAACTGTAATGTATTCTCCATAAAATCTACAAGATTATCTTCATAATCTATAGCGATTAAAAGTGTATCATTTTCATCAAGTCCCTGTTCTACAGCTTGATGGAACTTTAAATGATCCTGTTGTGGACTTTCCTGATAACGACGAGTTAATAATAACACTGAAACAGAAAACGCAGACACAACACATAATATACTTATTAAAAATATCATAAAGCTTTTTCTAGAATTTGGCATAGCTCTTTGAGAAACTTTATTGACTCTTTCTTGAATATCTTGATTAAGTTTTTTTTGAAGATCCTTATATGTCACTTGAATATGGTTATGATGCTCTTTTGATGCATCATATGTTGTCACATGACTTTTTTCATACTTATATCCACATTGAGGACATTCATAAGATCCTATAGGAATTTTTGTTCCACAAACATCACATCTCATAAAAAAACCTCCTATACATAATAGTATAAGCGATTTTTGTTGAAAATGAAAGTTTTCTTTATTCCCAAAAATACTATTATGATTTTTTTCATAAAAAAAGATACATATTTCAGTATCTTCATTTAATTTGATAAATGCTTATAAATAGCTTTATCCATCATGTATTTTGTATGAGAATATAAATCCTTCAAATGTTTAACTTTCATTTCCTTTTATCTATGTCCTTTTTTTGAAGAGAAAAAAGACTAGGTCCTTCTATCAATTTTCCATAAGCATCATAAACAGATTGATGACATGGACAAGTCCATGTTTGATCTTTTTCTACAAATTCAACTATACATTTTAAATGAGGACAATAAGGTGAAAAATAATGTAATTCTCCTTTTTTATCCTTATAAACAGCTCTTAGCTTTCCATGGACTCTTGTGACTATTCCACTTTGACACTGTAAGGCTTGTATAGAATGATTTTGAAAATGATTGAGTATCATTCCTCTTTTTGTATTATTCCATAATTTTGCATAATAAGGTTTAGCATGTGACATAGAAAAATAATGACAGCTATATAATTCTTCATAAGGATTATCTCTTTCTAAAATAAGATCAGCAATAAGTTTTCCTGCTACCTGTGATAATGTCATTCCCCACTTTTGAAACCCATAAATAACAAATTCATTTGACTGCTGGTCTAATCTGCCAATATAAGGAATACCCCTTAATGCAATACTGTCTTGAGCAAACCAATCCTTAGAATCACGTTGAATAGATAAACTGTTTGTCTCATCTATTGGTCTATAACTTACTGTTTGATCGACACATAATAAACTATTTTTTGTTTTTTGATGATCAACAAAATCAACATATTCCTTTTGTTGAAATAATTTAAGAAAATAAAGGCCTTTTTTTATAAATGGATATCTTGTTGCATGGATAAGATAAAGACAGTGAATCTGTTTGCCATTAACGTTTAAAACAAATTGTTGGTTCTTCCTTTCAATATGTTTGACTTCACTATGTTCATAAAAACACACACCATGTTCTTTACATATACGAATCAAGGCATATAAATATTGAAGAGGATGGAAGATCCCTTGATGCTCTAATCCTAAAGATGAAAGATGTGTATCTAGAGTTTTTGTTGGGACTCTTAATAAATCAAAAATCTCTTTTTCTCTTTCTATATAAGGAACATATTGTGGATCATCTGTATAAATATAAGATTCATTTTCTTGAAATTGACATTGAATATTTTCTTTTTGAATAATCTCCTTGATTTGGCTAAGAGCATCTTCATTAGATTTATAATAAAGATAAGCTTGATGGATATCATAATGTTGGACAATTTTTTGATAATGTAAAGCATGAAACGTTGTTATTTTCGCTGTTGTATGTCCACTTGTATGACTTCCTAGTTCATCTTTATCCAAAACTATGACACGATATGGAGAATCTTTTAACTGATAAGCTAATGCCAATCCTGATAAACCTCCACCAATAATCACAATATCTGTTGAAATATCTGTTTCTATTCTTTTTTCAATTGTTTTTTTTGAAGTTTTTTGCCAATATGATTGGTTCATTAAAAATCACCCATATATATCCTTAACAAAAAAAGGAAGTTTAAAACTTCCTATTGTTCTAAAATAATAACTTCTATTTCTGTTCCCTGATTTAATTCACTTGTGAGTGAAATTGTTCCTTGATAAAAAGAGACAATATGTTTCACAATTGCAAGCCCTAATCCTGTTCCTCCCCTTTGACGACTTCTTCCTTTATCAACACGATAAAATCTTTCAAAAACTCTTGTTTGATCTGATAAAGGAATTCCTATACCTGTATCTTTAACAGTCAGTTTCATAGCATGATTTTCTGCATGAAGAGAAATCATTATCTTCCCATTATCCACATTATATTTTACTGCATTTCCAACAATATTGCTAAACAATGTAAAAATATGATAATCATTTCCTTTAAAAATCATATCTTCTATATCCAAGGAAACTTCAAGATGATGCAAAGATATTTCTGCTTCATAACTTTCTAGAACATTATTCATAATTTTTTTTACATTTAGCTGAGATATATCTATTTTAATATCTTTACTTTCAAGTCTTGATAACATTAAAATATCATTAATCAAAGTTGACATATTTTGAACTTCATTTTGTATTTTTGACAACATCTCTTTTTCTTGTTGTTGATCTTTAACTATACCTTGAGATAAGATTTCACTATATCCTCGAATTGATGTCATTGGTGTTTTCAGCTCATGAGACACATTAGAAAAGAATTCACTTCTTATCTTTTCGGCTTTTTTATTAGCTGTAATATCTAAAAAGAGAAGTGTTGTTCCTAAATCAATGATTGAAATATAACAAGCATAAACATTATGATCTATATGTAGTTCTATCATTTGCTTTGAAATATGATTATTTAATGCATCTAAAATGTTTGGATTATTAATTTTATCTGTAAATTTATCATATTGCTGCATTTGTCCAAGTAAAGAAATTGCTTGTTGATTAATGCTTAAAATCTTATAATTTTCATCCAATAAAACAAAGCCCTCATTCATTTGTTTTAAAATTTCATCTATTTTAATTTGTTCTAACTTCACTTCACGCATTGACTTTCTTAACTTATGAGAAAGATTATGAAGCGTATCTACAATAACTTGAAATTCTTGATAGTCATAGTCCTTCAAATGAAAATAAAAGTCATTGCTCATATGATCTAAACTCTCACTTATCTCAATGATAGGTTTTGATATCTTATAGGCCAATCGACGTGAAAGAAGAAAAGCTATAATAAAAGAGCCAATAGCACTCATAGAAAGAGCTGGTATCAAAACAGGAAGCTCATCTATCAGTCCATTATATGGAATAGATAATCGAAGAATATAATTACCATCATAATAAGCGACATAAAGCATATTTGTTTTTGTTGTTACTGAATATCTTGATGATGTTCCCTCACCATATAAAAGAGCATCAGATATTTCTTGACGATCTAAATGATTTTGTGAAACCTGTCTATCATCTGTATCTACTAAAACATTTCCTTCCTTATCAATAATACTGATTCGTGATTGTGAAGAATATGCTAAGGGATTCAATTGGTCAATTTGATTGACTAAAGGTTGATTGATATCAATAGCATAATTCATTAATCTTAGAGAATAGAACATATCTTGTTTTGTTCGTTCTAATAAGATATGAGAAAGAAAAGCGGTTGAAAGTATACATGTACTTAATAAAGTAATAACAAGAACAACAATGAAATATCGTAATATTGATTTAGTCATTCTTTGTCTCCTCTTCAATAAAGCGATATCCTACAGAACGGATTGTTTGTATATATGTTTCTCCATCATCTTCTAATTTTTTCCTTAAAGAACGAATATGAACATCTATAGCTCTTGATTCTCCTATAAAATCATATCCCCATATCACATGAAAGAGTTCATCTCTTTCAACGACTCTTTCTTTATTTTCCATCAAATAAAGAAGAATTTGATATTCTTTATTTGTCAGCTCTATAAGTTGATTATTCCTTTTTACAGTATGTAATGATTTGTTCAAAGATAAAGTTGGACTTTTTAAGATAGTATTCTTAGGTTGAACTCTTCTTAATAAACTACGTACTCTCGCACAAAGTTCTAAAACTCCAAAAGGTTTTGTAAGATAATCGTCACTTCCACTATCTAATCCTTTAATTTTATCTAGTTCACTATCTTTAGCACTTAAAATAAGAATAGGCATATGTGTATTCGTTTCCCTAATTTTTTTAATGGCTGTTAAACCACTCATTTGTGGCAACATAACATCAAATATTGCAAGATCAAAAATACCTTCTTGAATCTTTTCAAGAGCTTCTTCAGCATTATCAAAAGTAGTGACATAATATCCTTGAGATTCTAATGATAATTTCACAATTTCCTGAATATTTTCATCATCTTCTATGACTATAATATTTTCTTTCATCATCGTCCCTCCATTCACTGCACAGTCCTATTATATACAAGAATAATCTTTAGCTCAATCATTTCCATAAAACTCTTAGTTATTTCTTTATGGTAATAAGCGTTTTTGTCAATAGATGAGATGAGTTATAATATGTATATTTTTATATAGCATAACTTATCCATTCAATCATTAAATATCATTTTTTATGTATAGTGATTGAAATATATTTAAAGTATTGTAAAAGAATAAAATTATGATTATTTGATAAGCACGTATTTTTTATCATTTCACTAATATATCCTGATTTATAGAAAAGAAAAAGATGAAATAATTTCATCTTTATATTTTTTAAACAATGTATCTATTTTTAACGTTTCTGTTCCACAAAGTAGATGATTAACCAAATGAATCCAGTTATCATAAACATACAAATCAAGAAAAAGTAACTTCTCTCTAAAAAATCATCTTTTAAAATAAATGAAAGAATCAAACATAAAACTTCTAAATAAAATATAATTTTTAAAATTTTCTTCAGACAGTTATTCATTTTGTATTTCCTTTCACTTTGAACTGTTTATTTTATAGCTCAAATGGTTCTATCAAAAGATATTACATCCATTCTGTTCCATCTTCACGTCTTAATGCAAAACGAATAATATCAATTAATTCTTCTTGTGTACGCGACTTTACAATGAACACATGATTTCCCATAGCAGCAGAAAGTGCTTCTGGAACATCAGTTTCTAAACAAATCAAATCTCCATAAGCTTGTCTAATTTGATCATAGTTATTCATATACCAAATACCCTCTCTACGTCCAATATAAGCTACCCAATATTTACGTTCTATATCATAGAAGCACTTGTTATATTTAATCATATCAGCCCAAATAGTATAAACATCGACATCATAAGCAAAGTTAATCATATCAGGCATATATGCTCCTGGAGCTCTCATATTGACTTCTAATCCAACGATGTCTCCTTTTTTTCCTAATCCTTCTTTATCTTCATCTAATCTAAAGAATTCAAAATGGAAAAAACGACTTCTTGTATCAAAAGCTTCTACAGCACGTTTTCCAACCTCAGCAATATCTAATCCTTCTACTGGTTGTGAATAAAAAGCTGTATCACATAAATCATTAACATTATCCATAATTGAATTTAGCATCACATGACTTGATGCAATGAAAATATTTTTATCTTTATCAGTCACACCATCAAAAGTTTCAACATGTCCAGGAACCATTTCTTCAATAATAAATTGAATATATGGTGGTTTTGTCGCAAAGAAGAAATCAAGTTCCTCATCATTTTTCAATTTATAAGTTGAACTCGCTCCTACACCATTATCAGGCTTTACAATAACAGGATAACCAACCTCATTAGCAAAAGCTTTTGTTGCCTGATAGTCATCTACTAATCTAAATCTCGCTGTGGGAATCCCTGCTTTTTTATAAACATCCTTCATCTTAGATTTGTATTTCATTGGAGCCATATCCTGAATCTTTGTTCCTGTTGTGACATTAAATTCATTGCGTAAAGTTGCTTCTAATTCTAACCAATATTCATTTTGAGATTCAATCCACTCAATCTTTCCATACTTCCATGTAAAATAAGCACACGCACGATAAACTTCATCATAATCTTCTAAATTATTAACTTTATAATATTCGCTTAAAGAGATCTTTGTATGATAAGGTAAACTCTCATAACTCGCATCTCCAATTCCTAAAACATTGACACCTCTTGCTTTTAAACGGTCACAAAAATTATAAAAGTATAATGGAAAATGTGGAGAAATAAATACTAAATTCATGCTATATCACCCTTTCTACAAAATATGGAAATTGAATACGCCACCAAGGCCAATCATGATTGACATCATAGCCCCAAAAATCAATCCATGCTGGAATATCTTTATAATCTAGTAATTCTTTCATTCTTGATGTACTTCTTATCATATCATCTTCCCATGCGCCTTGACCTGTACACAAGACAATCTTATTTTGACGATACATATCAACATAAGGATGATCATAGCTCATACCTTGAATGTATTGAATTGGTGAATTACGATATAAAATATCATCATGGTATCCACCAAAGAATAAATCACTATCATAATAACCACTTAGGGCAATACATCCTGTAAAAATATCTGGTCTTCTAAACATAAAATTAGCTGCATGTGTTGCTCCCATGGAACATCCTGTTGTGATAATTCCCTTAGCATAATGACCATTATTCCCATAAGAATTGATTTCAAATATTCTTGGAACAAGTTCATTCACAATATAATAAAACCATTGTTCCATCATATAAGTACGATGTCCTCCATCACCATTTTCATCTGACCAAGATTCTTGATCAATACTGTCACAACAAAAGAGTTGAATTCTTCCTGCATCAATCAAATGTGCAACAGTTTCTACCATTCCATTGTTTGCAAAATCAAAGTAACGTCCATTTTGTGATGGGAATACCAACATAGGCACTCCAGCATGACCATAAACATTAAACTCCATATCTCTATTTAAACATCCACTATATTCTTTAAACCATTCTATCTTCATCATCTCTCTCCTATCCTAAAACAAATTCTACAAATGCATTCACTTGTTCCATTGTTTCAAATCTTGCTGTATATGTAAAGTTTCCCATTGCCCCACTTAAAATATCTGGCATTCTTTCACACATCACTAAATCAAACTTATACTTTTCAACAACCTCATCATGGCTATGTGTATAAGTCAAACCATCTCTTCTTCCACAATAGACACAATGATAAGGTCTTTCATGATTATAGTCACTATATCCATCAACAACCATATCAGCATAAATCTGATACACATTGATATTATTTGCATAGTTCATCATATCTGGTGTATAACCCCCAGGCGTTCTATGATTCACCTCTAAACCAATAATATCTCCCTTTTTCCCTAATCCTTCTTTATCTTCTAACATTCTAAAAAACTCCATATGGAAACATCTTCCAGCTGTATAAAAAGCTTTCACACAAGCTTCCCCTGCTTGCTTTAAATCATCTGGAATCTCTCTTAAAGAATAATAATACATACTACTTGCATTATTCACAACGTCCATAATTGGATTTGGAAAAACATGAGATGTTTCAAACAAAACTTCTTTATTTTGATTAGCAATCCCATCATAAGACATAATTAATCCATTCACAAATTCTTCCATAATATATTGTGTAGGCTGTTCAACAGCATAAAACGCTTTTAATTCTTCTTCATTAGAAATTTTATAAGTTGCTGCTGCTCCGACTCCATTATCAGGCTTCACAATCACTGGATAACCGACTTTCTTAATAAACTTTAATCCTTCTTCTAAAGTTGTTGTTAAATGGTATCTTGCTGTTTTTACCCCTGCTTCTTCATAGAATTTCTTCATTTGTGACTTGCACTTGATATCTTCTATATGATTTGTATGAATACCTGTTGTTATATGAAAATCTGTTCTTAATTTTGCATCTTGTTCTAACCAATATTCATTATTAGATTCAAGCCAATCAATATGTCCATAATGAAAAATAAAATACCCCATAGCCTTCACCATTTCATGATAATCTTCCATTGAATAAACTTGATAATAATCACAAATTGCATTCTTTAACTCATAGCTTAACTGATCATAAGGTGTATCCCCAATAGCTAAAACATTCACACCTTTTCTCTTTAAACATTCACAAAATTGATAAAAATTCTTTGGAAATGTTGGTGAAATATAAACAAAATTCATAATATGAACCCCCTCTTTATTTTCTCAAATAACATTATAGCATAATTCACCTTATTATCATTATCTTTTTATTATTTTTTTAAATTTCATAAAATTTGTATAGTGATTATCGGTTATTCGATAAAAATATATTATAATTTGAGAGTGTTTTATAAAACCAAAAATAGTAATTCTTACATTAAAAACTCTTGATTCCCTTTTTTAAATATGTTGTGCTAATATATTATAAAAAACCTATTTTCTAATAAGTTTTTAGCATCCTTTATAATTTTATTGATAAAATTTTGTTTCATAAAAATATGGTTTTTTTTTACATTTTTGAAACATGTTTATAACTTTATATTCTTTTGTTTCCTTCATTTATTGAATAGTGTATAATAATCTTATATTACGAAGGAGGATAAAATCATGTCGTTTAATGAAGATTTTTTATGGGGTGGTGCAGTAACTGCTCATCAAAGTGAAGGAGCTTATGAAGCTGGGGGAAAATCACCTGCTGTTTGTGATTTAATTCCTTTAGAGGGACCTAGCGGATTTAAAGAAGATGATAATTTTTCTCATAGTAACTTCAAAGATGGAATTGATGTTTATCATCGTTATGATGAAGATTTTGCAATGTTAGAAGAATTAGGTTTTACAAGTTATCGTTTTTCTATTGACTGGTCAAGGGTTTCACCTGATGGAATACATTTCAGTGAAGAAAGCATGCAATATTATGATGATTTTATTGACTCAATGATTAAACATGGTATGGATCCAATCTGTTCATTATATCATTTTGAAATGCCACAAGTCTTATATGAAAAATATAATGGTTTTTATAGTCGTAAAGTTGTTGATATGTTTGTTGATTATGCAAATAAGATGATTGATAGATATGGTGATCGTGTTAAAAAGTGGGTATCATTCAACGAACAGAATTCTATTGGTGAAGATAAATCCAGTAAAATTGCTTACGGTGCTGTTTGTCCTGAAGGTGTGAATGAAGAAGCATTTATTAATCAATTAGTGCATAATACTTTTGTTGCTCATGCCAAGGTTGTAGAAAAAGTGCATACAGTTAAAGATGCAATTGTCTTAGGTATGGTTATTTATTTTCCATGTTATGCTTATTCATGCAATCCACAAGATCAATTAACAGCATTTAATGCAAATGAAAATATGAATAAATATTTTGAAATGTTTACTTATGGAACATATTCTGCATACTCATTAAGTCAAATGAAGAAGAATGGAACTATGCCAGTCATGGAAGAAGGCGATCTAGAATTATTAAAGAATAATACTTGTGATTGGTTATCTTTATCTTATTACTTCTCATTAACTGTGAAACATGGAGAAGGAAAAGTCAACAATCCATATATTCAAGCAAGTGATTGGGGATGGCCTATCGATCCTATGGGACTTCGTTTAGGACTAAGAGATATTTATGCGAAGTATAGATTACCTATTATGGTAACAGAAAATGGATTAGGAACAAGAGATGAATTCATTGATGGAACAGTTGAAGATGACTATCGCATAGATTATATGAAAAAACATATTGAAGCTATTCATAGTGCAGTAGATGAAGGAGTAGATTGCAGAGGATATCTGATGTGGGGTCCTATTGATATTTTATCATCACATGCTGAAATGGATAAACGTTATGGTGTTATTTATGTAAATAGAGATAATGATGATTTAAAAGATATGAAGCGTTATAAAAAGAAATCATTTCATTGGTATCAAAAAGTCATTCAAAGTAACGGAAAGGATATAGAGAATAATTAATATGGAAATCTTAAAATTAAAACCTGTATGTAAAGATTATTTATGGGGTGGAAGAAAATTAGTTCAATTTTATAATAAAGAAAGTGATTTAGATAAAGTTGCTGAAACTTGGGAGCTATCTAATCATAAAGATGGTAGTAGCATTATTATTAATGCACCTTATGAAAATGTTTCTTTTCAAAATTATTTAAATAATAAGGGAAAAGAGATTTGGGGAACACATTGTGAGAAGTACGATAACTTCCCTATCTTGATTAAATTTATTGATGCAAAGCAAGCATTGAGTATCCAAGTTCATCCTGATGATGAATATGCCTTAAAGAACGAAGGGGAATTTGGTAAGAATGAGTTCTGGTATGTTTTAGAAGCAGAGCCTAATGCATTCTTATATTATGGTGTTAATCAAGAAATGACAAAAGAAGAATATAGACAACACATTGAAGATGACACAATTTGTGACTATTTAAAGAAAGTTGAAGTTAAAAAAGGAGACTGCTTCTATATTCAGGCAGGAACAATTCATGCGATTGGTGCTGGAATTGTTATTGCTGAAATTCAACAATGTTCTAATTCAACATATCGTGTTTATGATTTTAAAAGATTAGGTGTTGATGGAAAACCAAGAGAACTTCATGTTGATAAAGCTGTTGATGTTTCAAAATTAATTCCTAGTGGAAAAAACGGAAACGCTGATGGTGAATTAATTCATAATGATGGTTATGATGAATTGTTATTAACAAAAAATGATTATTTCATTTGTACAAAATATGATGTTCTTTCTTCTATGAAAAAAGAAGTTACTCTTGAAAGCTTCCAAGCACTGACTATCCTAGATGGTGAAGGAAAGATTATTGTAGACGATAAAGAAATGTATATTAAAAAAGGAGACAGCCTTTTTATTCCTGCTCAAGAAGGAGGATATCAAATTGAAGGCTCTGTTAGCTTTATTCAAACAAGACTATAGAAATCAGAAAGTTGTAATGAATCACTTTTCAAAGTTGATTCGTTCAACTTCTTTTTTATATTTTTTTCATTAAAAAAAAAGAAAATGAACATTTTTATGTGTATATATATAATAGAGGGACAAACTTTATAAAAGATGTTGTTTACTTAAAGCAAATATATGTTATAATATGTTTGTCCCCCTATATGATATAGAAATGGGGTGTTCAGTATTTTTTCAGCAGTACATAATGATTATCTTGAAGCTATCTCTAAGCTTCGTTTAATTGATGATGATTTTATGAATATTGTCTTTAAAGATAAAGA
>CATOPA010000038.1 GCA_951801965.1 uncultured Erysipelotrichaceae bacterium
TATTTAGACATTCCAGCTTTAATTGCATCAGCATTTATAATACTAACACTTTCTTTTGAACAATCATCAGATACTGTTACCTTCATACCATTACTTCCTTTTGTATGTTCAAAGGTTACACCATCCTTTGTATAGTTGAATGAATCATAATATTATAAAACTTGGTTCTTGTCTTGAAGAGTTTTGCTTTGACCTAATTCAAATGTTTGTGTAGAAGTATGAAAACTTGGCATAGTATCCCATTTATCATACTCTTTTAAAATGTTTGCTTTCCATTTTGCATACCCTTCACCAATTTCGTAATCATTAGAAGCCTGTCCAATAACCTGCCATATAAGGTTTTGAGTAAAGGCATATCTTTTCATTCCACCTGACTCTCCATTGTTGTATCGATAAGTTGCAAGATAAGCTATCCTAGCAGCATTCTTATAAATACCAGTTGGATCTCCACTGTTGTAAATATGTGATCCTTTTGGAAGTGATTCCCCATGTTGCACACAGAAGGCAACCTGTCCCCAATGTGACTCATAATCTGGAATATCATCTCCTTTAATTCTTAACTTGATTAAATCTGTACCTTTATCTGTTTTATATCCAGTTTCATATTCTCTAACTAGATAATTTGATTCTTTGGCATTAACGATATTCATATTGCTTAATGTACTAGAAAATACCATTAACGCTGATGTTAAGGCTAATCCTACCTTTTTTAATTGATTTGTTTTCATTTCTTTCTCCTTTCAATTCTATTCTTTTAATGTTAAATTCCTTTGTTTAAATCATTTCGATCACCTCCTTAATAAACAAAAAAAGAGCCAGACATAATTATCTGACTCTCTTATTAGTAATTCTTATTTTTATATACATTTAACTATTAATTGTAAAAAATATTCAATCCTCTCATACCACAACTACATCTATATATTTCATATCCATTTGGACATTTACTGCTGTATTCATCCCAATCAATCTCTCCATTTTTATATTTTTTATCCCATGAATCTGATATAGATACAAACTTTTTATATGCTTCATTTTCAGTTTTATACCATCCTGCATTTACAGTAAACATATGTTTATGTTTTTCCTCTTTTTTTACTTTATCCTCTTTCTTATCATTTTTTTGTGGTACTTTTTCATTCTCGACAGGTGTTTTTTTATTCTTTTTGTTGTCATCCTGTTTTGAAGATTTATCCGTTTTTTTGTTTTCTGTTGTTTGAGTTGTATTTGTTGTCTTTTTATTTTTAGTTTTCTTTTTATTAGAAGTTTTATTATTTTCTTTCTTTACCTCATTTTTCTTATTATTAGTTTTTTCTGAAGGCTTAGAAGTCTTTTCCTGTTCTTTTTCCTTCTTATCTTTTTTGTCATTTAACTCAACCTTTTCTTCTTGATCATTTAAAGATTTTTCTGCTTCTTTATTTGATTGTTGCACACTGCATCCTGTTAATAAGAGGATTGCTAATACTAAAATTAATACTCTCTTCATAATCATCATCCTTTCTTACATATATTATCAGCACATAAATTTAACAAAGTCTATACTTGTAATTTATAAAATTGTACGTTAATATAATTTCTTATAAACAACATTGAATTATGTCTTTCTACTTGTTTAATATTATTTTACATCAATTAATTGCTATATACAATTTAAAGTAAAATACATATCTTACTTTCCTATAAAAAAGATGATTTAAATATCATTATCATATTTAAACCATCTATTCTCAACTATAATATTTTTTATATCATTAATCAAATTCCATCATATAACGCATATTTTTTCACGGAAAATTCACGGCATTTCACGGAAAAATTTAAATTTTACGGCAAAATCATTGACTTTTATTTATGGTTGTATATATCTTGTTTAAGTTAAAAAGCATTGATTTCATCGTTGTTTTTTGCTTGTATAGCACTTGTGTGATACCTATATCTATTTATTTCTTTGTTTCATTTGTGGGAATAAGATTACTTCTTGAATAGATTCTTGTCCAGTTAATAACATAACAAGTCTATCAATTCCCATACCCATTCCACCTGTTGGTGGTAATCCGTATTCTAATGCTTCTACATAATCTAAATCCATTTCGTTGGCTTCATCATTACCCAATTCTTTTTCCTTTAACTGACTTGCAAATCTTTCATATTGATCAATAGGATCATTTAATTCAGTAAAAGCATTTGCATATTCATTTCCACAAATGAATAATTCAAATCTTTGAGTAAAACGTGGATCACTTAAATTCTTCTTAGCCAATGGAGAAATTTCAATAGGATGACCATATACAAAAGTTGGTTCTACAATTGTTTCTTCTACATAAGCTTCAAAGAATGCATTGATAATATGTCCATAACCAAAGTGAGCTTCCACTTCAATATGATGTTCATCTGCTAGAGCTTTTGCTTGTTCAAATGTCATCTCTTCAGCAAAATCAATACCAGTTTTTTCTTTAATTGCATCTGTCATAGAAATACGTTTAAATCCTGGTGCCAAAGAAATGTGATGTCCCTTATACTCAATATCATAAGTTCCACAAACTTCCATAGCAGCATTTGAAATAATACCTTCAGTTAAATCCATCATACCTTCTAAATCACTAAAAGCCTTATAAACTTCAATTGTTGTAAACTCAGGATTATGTGTTCTATCCATTCCTTCATTTCTAAACAAACGCCCTATTTCATAAACAGCATCCATTCCACCAACAATCAATCTTTTTAAAGATAACTCAGTTGCAATTCTTAAATAATAATCCATATCTAAAGTATTATGGTGTGTCACAAAAGGTCTTGCTGCTGCACCACCTAAAATAGGATTTAATACAGGAGTTTCTACTTCAACATACCCTTTGCTATCTAAATAATGTTGTATAGAACGAATAATCTTTGGTCTTGTAAATGCAATTCTTTTTGATTCTTCATTCATAATCAAATCAACATATCTTCTTCTATATCTTTCTTCAATATCACTTAATCCATGATATTTTTCTGGTAAAGGACGTAATGCCTTTGTTAAGTGTGTATATTTGCTTGCTTTTATAGAAAGTTCTCCAGTATTTGTAACAAAAACAGTTCCATCAATACCAACAATATCTCCTATATCACTCTTAATCAAAACTTCATAATCATCTTCACCAATAACATCTTTTCTCACATAAATTTGAATTTGCCCATCTCTATCTTGAATATGCATAAAGCAGACTTTTCCTTTACGACGTTTTGTCATAATTCTTCCAGCCACTTTAACCTCAACAGCCATTTCTTCTAATTCATCATGAGTTTTTCCAGCATACTCTTCTTTAATCTGTTTTGAAAAATGTGTCACATCAAATCTTTGTCCAAAAGGATCTATTCCTCTTTCTTTTAAAAACTCTAATTTTTCACGTCTGACTAACTCTTGTTCACTAAATTGTCTTTCTTCCATAAGTTCTCCTCCAATTAAAAAACTCCCATCCCCAAGGGACGAGAGTATCGTGTTACCACCCTAATTCATTATTATATCACTATAATAATCTTTTCAACTCCTATCAGAGTCTAGCCTGTAACGTGGCACACGTTATTTTATCACATTCGATCCAAAATACAGCTCCTAGTCTTTTTTCATTATCACTATTATTATCCATTTTCACCAACAGGACTCTCTTTTTATAAATCATGATAATTACTCTTCTATTCGTCGCCTTTTCTATACGCCTTGTATTATATAAACAAAAATACCCCTTGTCAAGCGAAATTTATCACTTGAAATCTCTATTTATCTTTATTATCATATAAATAAAGGAGGAGATTTTCTATGCCATTTATCGAAACAAAAATATCAGTTCCTCTTACAGCAAAGAAAGAAGAACTTATAAAAACAAAGTTTGGTCAAGCTATATCACTACTAGGAAAAACAGAAGATTATTTAATGATTGGATTTCAAGATCAATATGATTTGTTTTTTGCAGGAAACAAATTAGACAAAGGTGCCTATGTTTCTGTATCATTATTTGGTGAATCTTCAAAAGATGCCTACAACAAAATGACAGAAACTATTTGTCAAATTCTTTATGAAGAACTTGATATCCCTAAAAATAAAGTCTATGTTACTTTTCATAGCTGTTATAACTGGGGATGGAATGGTCAATTATTTTAAAAAAATATGTCTATTGATTGTCAAATCAGTAGACATATTTTTATATAACAATTACATTTCAAATTGTGACCTATCCCCTGTGTGTAAATAGTGCCTATAAGCTTCTATAATCTCTTCTAGCTCTTGATATGTTTCTATTTTTGAAAGTTTATTCTTAATAACACTCGCAGATTTTAAGCCTTTCATATACCATGGAGCATGACCTCTCATTTGTTTGATTGCAAGTCTTTCTCCATCTATATGTATAAGTCTTTGCGCATGTTTTAAACATTGATCTAATTTTTCATCAAAAGTAGGTTCCTCTAACAAAATACCATTTTCTATATATTCAACCATCTGATGAATAACCCAAGGATTCCCTAATGCTGCTCGCCCTACCATCACAGCATCACATCCTGTTTCTTCAAGCATTCTTTTCGCATCTTGTGGTGTTTTGACATCACCATTACCAATAACAGGAATCGAAACAGCTTCTTTGACAAGTCTAATATAATCCCAATTCGCTTGTCCTTCATACATTTGTGAACGTGTTCTTCCATGAACTGCAATTGCACTTGCTCCAGCCTTTTCAATCAATTTGGCAATCTCGACACAGTTGATAGAATCAAAATCATATCCAATTCTTATTTTCACTGTCACAGGTTTACTCACTGCCTCAACAACATTTTTCACAATATCATATACCAAATCAGGATACTGCAATAAATAACTTCCAGCATGTGCCTTTAAAACTTTATGAACAGGACACCCCATATTAATATCAATAATATCACAATTTGAATTTCGATCCACAAACTGTGCAGCTTTAACCATTGACTCAACATCTCCACCAAATATCTGAAGACTCATAGGATGTTCATCCTCATCAACATTTAACATTTCAATTGTTTTTTTATTCCCATAACATAAAGCTTTATCACTCACCATTTCGCTCACAACAAGACCTGCACCAAATTCTTTAATAATCTTTCTAAATGCAATATTTGTAATTCCAGCTAATGGAGCCATGATTATTCTATTCTCTATTTCAACATTTCCTATTTTCATTATTTTCACCATAACCAATATAACATACTTTTTAATTAAAACAATAAAAAATCAAATTTTTATGTATAGAAATCATTTCTTTGTCAAAGATATATACAGATAGCTTACACTTTCCCCTCTATTTTTCCTCCCCATTAAAATAGATGTAAGTTATCTATAATTCCTAATATTGGTAACCCCAAGAAAAAAGCAGGCATTCTCCCATCCGTGCCTGCTTTTTTTACATATGCTCTAATAATTCAGTCAATTCTTCTTCACTAAATGTATATTTTTCATTACAAAATTGACATTTCATTTCGCAGCCATGATCCTCTTGAATCATCGCTTCTATTTCTTGCTTTCCTACAGTGATCAATGCACTTTTCATTTTATCCCTTGAACAATCACATTCAAAAGATAAATCTTGACTCTCTAAGATTTCAACATCATCAAAAATCATTTTTAAAACATCTTCAGGTGTATGTTCATCATAAATCAATGATGAAACAGCAGGGAAATGAGACATCTTCTCTTCTATATATTGAATATCCTCTTCTGTTGCATCAGGTAAAAGCTGAATAATAAATCCACCACTAGATAAGATTTCATTTGTATCATTTACTAACACCCCTACTGAGACAACTGAAGGAATTTGTTCAGAAACCATAAAATAATATGAAAAATCTTCACCAATTTCTCCAGTCTGTAAAGGCACTGTTCCAACAAATGGTTCTTTTAATCCCATATCCTTAATTACTTGAAGAGTTCCTTCATTTCCCACAGCAACACCTACAGCTAATTTTCCTGTTTCATTATATGTATAATGTACCTGTGGATTTGCAACAAAAGCTTTGATCTTTCCATCACTATGAGTTGAAGCAATCATTGTTCCAATATGTCCACCACCATTAATTGTAATAGTCATTTTTTCATGATTTTTATTCATTGCTCCCATCATCAAGGTTGCTGACATCATACGACCTAAAGCTGCAGAAGCTGTTGGCCAAAGCTGATGCTTTTGTCTTGCAATTTCTAATAAATGTGTTGTTTGACAAGCAAAAACACGACAATTCTTTGATTCTACTAATCCTCTTACTAAATAATCTTTCATTACTTTATCCTCCAAACGCAACGCTCAATAAAGGAAGAATCATGCTTAACACTAAAATGACAAGTAATACTTTACTTATTGTACTTCGTTTCATACTTTTCTCCTTTACAAAAATAAGCGCAAAGCGCTTATTTCATTTCATCTAATAAATCATCATCTAAATCAATTGGATCAGGAAGCACTGTTTCTTTTGGAAAAGTTGTTTCATTGACTTGACCACTATGCATCTCCATCATTTTGCCAGTTGCATAAAGTGTTTCAATTTGTTCATTATTCAATGTTTCATATTCTAACAATGCTTGAGCAATTAACTCTAATTTATCCTTTTGTGCAATAATAATCTCTTTACATTGACTATAACAATCATCAATGATTTTACGCACCTGTTGATCAATTTCAAAAGCAATTTGACCAGAATGTGTATTGCTTGTTGATGAATAATCTCTTCCTAAGAAGACAGCATCTTGACCAGAAGCGTACTTAATTGGTCCTAAATCTGACATTCCTAATTCAGTAACCATCAATCTTGCAATACGTGTTGCCTGTTCAATATCATTATGAGCACCTGAACTCACATCACCAAAGAAAACTTCCTCAGCAACTCTTCCACCCATAAATCCAGTAATATTTGCCATTAACTGAGATTTTGTTTGGAAATATGTTTCTTCTTTAGGAGTCATCAAGTTATATCCTCCAGCTTGTCCACGAGGAATAATTGTGACTTTCTGTACTTTATTAGCATCTTCTAAAGTTAATCCAATAATCGCATGTCCAGCTTCATGATAAGCAACTAAACGTCTTTCTTTTTCTGTATACTTACGAGATTTCTTTGCTGGACCTCCAATAACACGGTCAATAGCTTCATCAACATCATCTAATGTAATCAATTGATGTCCTCTTCTGACTGCTAACAATGCGGATTCATTCAAAACATTCGCAAGTTCAGCACCAGAAAAACCTGGAGTACGTTGCGCAATATTTTCAAAGTTCACATCAGGAGCAAATCTCTTATTTCTTGCATGAACATTTAATATTTCTGTTCTTGCTTTCTTATCAGGGTTTGCAACTTGAATTTGTCTATCAAAACGACCTGGTCTCAGTAATGCTGGGTCTAAAACATCTGCACGGTTTGTTGCTGCTAAAATAATAATTCCTTCGTTTCCACTGAAACCATCCATTTCAACAAGTAACTGATTTAATGTTTGTTCACGTTCATCGTGTCCACCACCAACACCTGTTCCACGTTGTCTACCAACAGCATCAATTTCATCAATAAAAATAATACATGGTGCATTTTGTTTTGCTTTTTTAAACATATCACGAACACGTCCAGCACCAACACCGACGAACATTTCAACAAATTCAGAACCAGAAATAGAATAGAAAGGCACATTGGCTTCTCCAGCAACAGCTCTTGCAAGAAGAGTTTTTCCTGTACCAGGTGGACCTACTAATAAGACACCTCTAGGAATCTTTGCTCCCATACTTGCAAATTTTCTTGGAGCCTTTAAGAATTCAACAAGTTCTGTTAATTCTTCTTTTTCTTCATCAGCTCCAGCAACATCATTAAAGCGTGTTTTACTATCTTTTTCTAATTTTGCACGAGAATTTCCAAAATCAAAGGCTTTGGCATTAGCACCGCCTCCACCACCAATACTTCTCATAACAAAAATCATCACACCAACAAGTAGAACATATGGTAATAATCCTAGGATAATATCCATTAACATATTTTCACTCTTAGCATCTAAAATAGTAACTGGAACATTTTTATCTGATAAAACTTGAAGAATAGAATTCAATTCTTCATCAGTTTGAGGTACATTTGTTTTAAAAGCAAATGTTTTTTCCTTACCATCTTCAACTTTTTTATACTGTCCTTCTACTGTCGCAACATAATCACCAGGCATAACAGTTATCTTTTCAATTTTCTCATCGTCAACAATATCAACAAACTCTGTATAACTGATACTTGAACTGCTACCACTATTCACAAGTGGTATTAATGATGACAACAAAAGAATCGCTGCAAGCCACGGAAGTATTGCTCGAAATAAACTTTTATTTTTATCGTTCATATAATCTCCTTTTTATTATTGATAACATTCTTCTTTTAAAATACCTACATATGGTAAATTTCTATATTTTTCATTAAAATCCAATCCAAACCCTACAACAAAAGCATTAGGTATTTCATAGCCACTATACTTAGCTTCAATTGGGAATTCTCTTCCTTCTTTCTTATCAAGCATAGTCACAATCTCTACACTTGCTGCCCCACGTTCAATAAGCATTGCTCTTACTGTTGATAGAGTTTTACCAGTATCAAGAATATCTTCAACCAACAAAATATGTTTTCCATTGACATCTTGATCCAAATCCTTTTTGATTGTAATTGTACGAGACTCAACACCTTCATAACTACTTACATCCATATAATCAAATGTCACATCAAGATTAACAAATTTAGAAAGCTCTGCTAAAAAAGGAACAGATCCTTTCAACAAGCCAACCATAACCAAATCCTTATCATGATAATCATTCATGATTGTTTTTCCAAGTTCTTTACACTTTTGAGTAATTTCTTCTTGAGTATATAATATTTCTTTTACATCTTTATGCATCTTTATTTCTCCTTATATACATAGTCATTTTATTTTATCACAAATAGATTTGGTTTTGTAGTTAAATAATTCATGTTTTTTGCAATATTTGGAATCAAAACAATAATTCCATCTCTATTTACAACAATAGGCCATATTTTTCTCTGTAGGGAAGGAATTTTTGCATTAATAAACAAACGTGAAACTTTCTTTGTTCCTGAACTTGTTTGAATACGATCACCCGACTTTATTGTACGAATTGTTATCGGATAATCATCTTCTCTCAAATAAACACCTTCATTTTGATGACCACACTCTTTCAATGAAAAATACTCACAAACAAATGGCTCATACTTTGCAAACCTATAACAATAACTCACATTTTGATTTTTTGTGACGTATATATTATCGTATTCTTTTATGAACAGATAATTAACTGGTAAATTCATACGAATATTTGGCTTAGAGCTTTGCATTTGATGAATCATCTCGTAAATCAATGATTGAGAAATAAGACTAGGATCTATAACATCTTTTAAAATCAAATAAAGAAATATTTCTTGTAAGTCATCAGGTATACTTTGCAAAGAAATATACTTATGCATTTGATAGTGTTGGTAATATGGGGAAACTTTAAACTCTAATTCTTTTATTCTTTCATTATGCTTGTATGCTTTTAAAAGAAGTTCTTCTTTTTGCTTTTTTGTATATTGATTTAAAACTGTATTTCTTACTCTATCTCTTTCAAAATCTGTTTCAAAATTTGTATAATCATCTCGATAAGGAATATCATATTTATGACAAGCTTCTCTAATTTCATCTTTATACATTGTCATCAATGGTCTAAAAACATTCATTGTCATCACTTGATTATACGTCCTAATCCCTAAAAAGTAAGTCACATGATGTTTTTCTAATTGCATATAAACAGATTCCAGGTAATCATCTAAATGATGTCCTAGCACCAAGCCATCACATTGAAATTGCTGGTAAATTTCTAAATAAAACTGATATCTAATCATTCTTGCTTCATCTTGAAAATTCCCACCATGATAATCATCTTCTTTGCATTCTTTATAAAAAAATGGTAATTGATATTTTTGACAATAATCATGGACTAATAAATAATCTTCATCACTATCATGTCTTAAATGATAATTCACATGAACAACATAAAGAGAATAGCCTTCTTTTCTTAACGTATCTAATAAGTACATAGAATCACAACCACCAGATACACCAATAACATATTTTTTTTCTTTATCTAACATTTCAAACATATCTATCACCAGTGAATCATTATATCAAATTTTTCACCAAACAAAAACAAAAATCCCATGATTATGGGATTATTGTTTACATAACTTTAAAACAATAAGAGTCATATCATCATTCACTTCATCTTTACTCATCAAAGAATTTAATAAATGAGCAATTTCTTTGGGATGATCTTCATCAATTAAAAATTTATTTTCTTCTAAAAACTCTTTAAATTGACTTGTAAAACCATCAGAAATGATAAATATAATATCATTTTCAAATAATTGAAAATTCTCCACCATTGTTTCTATTGGAGAAACAATGCCCATAGGAAGTGATTGTGATTTCATTTCAATCACTTCATGATCTCTTAAAATATAGGTTGGACATGCTCCATACTTCACAAACATGGCTTTTCCTAAAACAAGGTTCACTTGTATCATATCTAATGTTGTAAACATGTCATTACGATTTTTAATTTTCAATAATGCATTGACTGATTGAATTGTATCATTTAAAGAGATTCCATTAAGAATTAATTGTTTCATGACATCTAATGTTAATGTTGAATCTTCACTTGCTTTTTGTCCCTGTCCCATTCCATCACTTAAAGCAAAATATTGATGTTCATTCATAGAAAACATTGTATAACTGTCACCACAAACCAGTGGATCTTTAGAACATTGTGAAACTCCATATTGAAGATAATAACGTGCATGATGTTTTAAAACCAAATATGTATAGCCTAATTGATGCATAGGTGTTTTTAAAACTTCTACATCAAGCGTTTCATTCAGATATGTTTCTAAAATAGGAATAAATTCATTTTCAATTTCATCTTTTGTAATCTCATATAGTCCTATTTCAATATAATAAACGGATTGTGATTCATAGTACTTCTTTAAATGAGCAATTTGAAAATGATATCCGCTCATATGCTCATAAATATGATTTTCCTCAATATGTCCTATTTTTAATTGAGATGAAAATTGATTAAAGACATCGTTTAATATTGAAAATTGATGATAAAGATCTTTTTTCATTGTTTGATATTCTTGTTGGATACGATGAACCTTACGATAATCTTTTCTATATTCATAAACGATATCTATATATTGTTTTGGCTTTAAACAATAATGATGAATAAAGCTTTCATCTTCCTTGCTATAATCTTCTTTTAATCCTTTATTCATCAGCTTGACTAAACGATTTGGTCCATATCTTTGATTAAAGCATGTTTCCTGACTAGAACAATTTTGACACATATCTTCATAAACATACCCTACATATTCAAGCGAATGATTGTATGAAGGTGTCCCATTAAATAAAGTTGTCATTTTTTCAAAAAGATGGCAAAAGGCATCAACTTGCTTAGATAATTGCTGTTTCATAGTCACTTCTTGATAAGATGATGAAAGTAAAGACTTTTGACTCTTTATAGGAATGAGTAAAAATAACAATCCACTCACAACAATCATTATGCCATGATATTCATATGAAAAATCAATAAAAAAGGGAAGAATAATATGTGATAAATAATATAAACTCACAATTGTCCATTTACTTTTACACTTTGTCATAAAAAAGAAAAATAAAGGTATAAGAATTGTGAGTATATCATCCTTATATCTCATATCCATCAACAACATCAACATAGACACATAAAATAATCCTGGCAATAAATCATCTAAACTTTCATGAGCTATCATTGCTAGAATAAAAACACGAATCAAAGTCATAGTAATGACTTGAGAATAAGGAAGTAAACTCATCATACAAATCAAAACAACTACTGATAAAGACTTCATTCTTTCATGTGTTAAAAGCTCATATTCCCCATGTATAAATAATGGCGTTAAATAAGAAAAAATCATAATATTAAAATAAGTTAATAAAGTTAGTAAAAGCGTAGAGAGTAAATCTATTTGTATATAGGCATAATAAACTCCACTCAATAATGTTAAAAGATAAGGGACATATCTTGATTTCATTGATTGAAATAAAATACAAAACTCTAATAATACAAAAGCAAACATACATATCAATAAAGTCATATAAGATGTATGTAACAGGACTATACTCCCTAGTAGTCCTACCATAAAACTTAATAATGCCTGATATCCACATAAAAAACATAAATAAAAAAGAGGCATCATAAATAATAAAGATGTATTATCAATAGTGACAATTGATAGTAAAAAAGAAATCAATGTTATGTAAACAACAAACTGCATTTTTATTTTTTTTGTACGACTTGGATTTAAAACAAGTTCCATTTTTCTCACCTCATTAGCATTATAATCACTTTCTTTTAAATTATTTGTCATTTTAATGTGAGAAAAAAAATAAAATCATTTACTATCTTAAAAAGCTTTAGTACAATAAAATAAAGTACAAAGGAGAATCATAATGACTTTTCAAAAAAAATTATACATGATGACAATCTGCTTTATAGTTATGGTTATCATTTTATTTATATATCTTATGAGCATAAAATCACAGATACCTTTAGAATCACCTCATTTATATTATAGTGAAATTAATGAAAATCTTGATGGAAAATCTTTGTGGTTAAACTATGTCAAAAAAAGTGAAAATCGAGAAATCATCGGTGTTGAATTAACAGACTTAAATCAGGATTGTGATTTTCTTGTTTCTTTAAATCGTTATGGGGATTATTTTTATGATAACAGAGAAAAACATTATAGTTTAAAAACAAATATTGATTCTATTTCTATTTATGCCTATATTTATGATCCTTTACTTCCTGTTGAAGAAGAGAATACTTTATATATAGAATTACAATATGATGGATATTACTTACAAACTCAAAAAACAATAGGAATCAATGAAAAAACAGTTGATTATACTCCCTATAAAGAAGAAATTACTAAAGAGAGTCAAAAACTTGCTCAAATGATTATTGAGCTATATCAGCAACATCAAAGTGAATTTAAAGAGTTACTCAATAAATATCCATTAGCTTAAAAATATATTCATAGATAAAAAGATTAAGACTTTCAAAGACATGGAAAACTGGAATTCATGTCTTTTTTTGATCAAATTGATATATATGGTTCTTCAAGCCCTAATTCAGATTCTTTATTTAACAAATGAATTTATGAAACAAGGAAAAATATATCTAACCTATTTTATAAGAGTATTATTTGTATGAACTTCTACCACAAATTATAAATATTCTTTAAAGATATAAATACTCACTTTATAGGACAAAGAATTACTAGCAAAAAAAGAATAGTTATCTTACGACAAACTATTCTTCATTCTTTTAATGTTTTAATAAGCAAGAAAACATCATTATTGATACTTAAAGAAAAACAAAACTCCTCTTTCAGTATTTTTAACACCATACTCAAAATGATGTAGCTCTAATATTGTCCTACAAATTGCAAGACCTAATCCTGTTCCTTCATTACTTCTTGATTTATCTGCTACCTTATGAAAAGTTAACCATATTTTCTCTAATTCGTCATCTGGCAATGCCTCTGTCTCATTCTCTATCTCAAATCCCTGAGCATCCAAATGAATATAAATAGATTTACCATCAAGTGTATACCTAATAGCATTTGTAATAAAGTTTTGAATCAACATTTCCATTCTAAATTGATCTGCTATAACAATAGATTCATTCAAATCTGTTTCAAGATGAATATTTTTCTTTTCAATTAAGTACATCATAGAATCCAAGCATTCATCAACAATATCTAACATATCCACTTCTTCTAATGTTAAAGAAATATTTTGTGATTCTAATTTAGACAAATCTAACATTGCTAAAACAAGCTCATTGATTCTCTTCGTTTCACCTTGAATAATATCAATATATTCATTTCTCTTTTTCTCATCTTGTTCAATTTCAACCAATTCACTGAATCCATTAATAATTCCTAACGGTGTTTTGATTTCATGGGTAAAATTAGAAACAAATTCTTTTCTCACCAATTCCATTTTTTGAACACGTTCTATTTCTTGATTGAGATTATAGATAGTACTCTTTAATTCACTTTTCATTTTATCAATACTTCGAGAAAGGTCTCCTATTTCATCCCTTCTTGATGTATCAACAGGATAATCAAACTCTTTTCTCGCAATATACTTAGCTGCTTTTTCAATCTTTCTAATAGGTTTGACAGTTGTATATGCAATAGTTGCACATATACATATAATAAGTGCAAAGGTTAAAACATAAGTTGATGAGTTATCTAACATATATTGTTGAAAAGATTTTAAAATCAAGTGATCATACTCTTGTGTGACAAAGATATATCCAATTGTCATACTTTCTTCTAATTCTTCGCTTGTCATTTCACTATTTTCTTGCGAAAGTGTTGTTAAAAGTGACCAATCCTGTACCCTCATCATCACTGTTGAATAATATTTATTATTATATTCATAAGGTGGTATCAAATAATAATCTGCCCATCCAATATCTGCTTTTATAGATTTTGCACTATTTTTAAACTCTTGAAAGTTTTTTTCTATTTGTTGTTTTAAACTTTCCATGCTATCTGTATAGTCAAGAACAACAGTAGAATTTTGTTTTTCTTGTAAAGA
>CATOPA010000039.1 GCA_951801965.1 uncultured Erysipelotrichaceae bacterium
AAAAAAAACGACCTAATCTCTAGGTCGTTTCATCAATACAACGTAATTACTTTAAAGCTTTTTTCAAAACCACAACGTGTGAACTTTAAAACTTTTTAGAATCCACAACGCCAGATTTTAAATTACCCTTATTTAATGTTCTTATTTTTTACACAAGGTAATTTAAAATATTATCTTATATCTCATTAAACATAAAAACGACCTCAGAAATGAGGTCGTTTCATAAATACAACGTTATTTTTCTATATCTATCTATAGGAATCATGCCTTTTTATTTAAAACTTTCTCTCCTTTTCAACTTTAAGATAAATACTCCTGAAAGTACAACAGCTATCAAACTAGGTATAATCATTGTAGAATCACCTGTTTTCACTGAATCATTATTTATATTTGAATCTTCCACTTGATGATTATCATCTGGTTCAACAGAAACATCTGGTTTGTTTTCTCCTGCTTTTACTAAACTATCATAAGCTGATTTTAATTCTTTATATGCTTGTTGAACTTCTTCTTGTGTTGCATTTTCATCATTAAGAACTTTTTGTGCTTGAATAAGTGCATCATTTAATTTTTTAAATGAATCCTTAGTATAATCTTTAGCATTTAACTCCTTGATTTCATTTATCATTGATTTTAGATTCTTCTTATTTGCTTTCTTAACTAACTGATTAATCTGATCAATTAAATCTTTTTCTGCCTTTTCAATGTCTTCTTTTGATGAGTCCCTATTTTCATAGACTTTCTTTGCAGAGGCAAGAGCTTTTTCTAATTTCTCTACTGTTTTTGGAGTATAACTATCTCTATCAATTTCTTCTGCTTTAACAATGGCATCTTTTAAATCTATAGTATCATTTCTTAATTCTAATGCACCAAAAGTAGCATGTAATTCGTTAACTGCTTTAGTCATTGGTTCTTCATCAACATTTGTACTATCAATAAGTTCTTTGACCTTTGATAAAGCTGTCTCAAATTCCTTCCATCCTTTTGTCTTATATTCAAACTCATTAACATCTTTATAAATATCATATGCATTATTCAATAATGTCTTTGAAGTTACACCATATATTTCAAATTCCCAAACAGAGAATCCCCATTCTTTATTTGTTGTTTTAAAAGAGTTAACTCTTATCGCTACTGTTTTTGTTTCTGCAAAATCAAATCTTATATTTGGTGAATCATTGTCTTTAAGTACTTCTAAAGTTACAAACTTTCCGCCATCCCAATATTGAACTTCACAATCAATAGGATATGCTCCTGAATCACAATACAAGACAACTGAATTGACAGTTAATTCTTCTCCAAAATCGACTTTCAACTCTTGAGTCTGTGGTGCTCCAAAATCACTTCCCCATCTTGTTCCTCTATCTCCATCTACAGCCTTATACGCTTCACCTGCATTTGTTGTTGCTGTCACGTTTGGTTGATTTAAGGCAACATTATCTAATAATTGATTTGTAAGTGTAACTTCTTTTGCTGCAACTAATCCACTACCATCCATTGCTTTTGCTTTAACAATAACAACACCATCACTTAACGGAGTGAGTAAACCATTTTCATTAATCTGAGCCAATCTTGTTGGTTTTCCGTTTTCTCCAGTTACTTCCCATTCAACTCTTGTGTCAGCATTTGAAGTTGTTGTAGAAACTGAAAGTTGAAGCTTTCTTCCTTTATTTGTAATTTCAAAACTTCCTGTTTCACTCACTATTTCTAGATCTGTCATTTTTTGTGCATCTTTTATAGAACCATACACTTCTAATTCTTGAATACCAACATTATATCCTCCATTTTCTAAAACTTCAATTTTGATATAACGAGCATCAACTACTTCATCAAAAACAATAATATCTGTAACCGAAACTTTTCCATTTCCTAATGTACTTTTTACTGATACTGTTTCCCATGTTTTTCCATCAACTGATGTAGAAACACTAAACTTCTTAGGTCTTGTTTCTTCAAACCATAAAGATGAAACTCCTTCAATTGTACAGACTTTTCTTAAATCAAGTGTAATTGACTGTCTATCGCCATCTTTATCAGCTCGCCACATTGTATTTTCATCACCATCAACTGCTTGTTGACCACCTCTAGCATCATCAGCCTGTGAAGTCACCACAGCATTTGCTCCATAAGCTAAAGTTGTAGAAGAACTAGGTAAAATTGTTATACTCTTTTCTATCTTTGTATTATACTCAGGAATATCAGCAACAACAGTGACTTCACCTTGTTGAATAGCCAATAATTTACCTAAAGCATTCATATCAGCAATTGGTCTATCACCTTTATCTTTGATTTCCCATTGAACGTTATGAATACTTTCTCCATTTCCATCAACAACTTTTAATTCCATTGTATCATATCTATTCATATAACTCTTATTGGTACTTGTTTGAATATTTAACTTACCTAAGACGTGAATATTAGCAGTCACTTCTTGACCATTGAAATCAAAATGTCCTTTGACTTCAATATCTTCTCCACCAATGATTTGTTCTTCTTTAATCTGATCCCAAACAACATTTGCAGTGGCATTATATTCCTTCTTATCTACTGTATATTTTACCAATAGCTTATCAGGAAGAGCAGGAATCTGTTTTGCGACTGTTGTTATTTCAATAGGATCATATTGAACTTTTTGATCATAAACGTTAACTTCTAAATTCACTATTAAATCAGAACCAGCTATTTTACCTTTAATTGTAAATTTTCCTGCTTTATTAACTAAAGACTCATCATAATCTTCCCAGCTTACAAAAGCATTAATAGTTTGATTATCTGTATTTTTAATTTCTACTGTTTTTGGTAGAATAGGTCTTTTTGTTTTTAATACTGAAGTTTTAATATCCAAAACTGAATCTTCATCAATTTTAGTATTTCCTACTTCCCATAAACTCAATTGACCTTGATCCATTCTTACACCATTATTTATGTAAGTATAATCAATGACAGCACTTGCTGTAAATGTTGAAGGTTGTACACCACTAGGATCATAAGAATCAGGTTTTGATTCTTCTGAGAACTCTACAGTTTTCACAATATTACGTAAAACTGCATTAGTAAACTCTTTTCCCTTACCTGCTAATTTTTTATTTTTCAAACCTTCTTCTATCAATCCATAAGCAATATAACATCCATCACCATATTTATAAAAATCAAATCCTACCAAATCTTTACTTACATCATGTAGTTTCAAATAATAATCAACTAATTGATTTTTCATGTCTTGTGGCAATCCTTCAATAGATAATGCCCCAATAATATAATTATCAACATCTGATAATCTATCATGTTTGTAGTATTCTTGTGTTTTTGTAAAGTATGTCCAATGAAGTTGTCCTGTAGGATCACTAAAGAACCACTGTTTCATATTAACAAACATTTCTTCTTTTAATTGTTCCCACATAACAATATCAGATTCCATCCCTATTTCATTACAAATTTTAATTGCATAATCAACATCACTAAACCATTGAGTAATAAATGATAAATCCTTTTCATCTTCGTAATTATGTCCACCATAAATCCATCTTGGATTTTCACCACGCCACAGTAAATAACTTCTTAACTTTGGATATAATTCTTTTAATTTTTCTACATTAGGTTTATAAGAATGACAAATCCACACTGTATGTGCTTTTTGTGAAGGCAAACATTCCCCTTTTAATATACCGTTTTCATCAATTTCTTGAATAAAACCTTCAGCCGCACTCCATGCAATATCTGGTTCTACCATTGCAAGAGCTTGTATATCAAAGAATGATTCCCAAGCACAGCTATTTGGTGCTGATGGTGTTCCTGAACCCCACATCGAAGCCATTCCCAATGTGACTTGCTTATAGTTGTAACCAGTTTCTGGTGTTTCCTCAATAATATTTTGATACTGATAAGTCCAAGCAGCATAGAATGAACGTCTATGTTGTTCTGGAGTTACACCTTTTGCATCAATACCTTGAATTCCCCACACAGTTGGTGCAGGCACTTTTGCTAATTTTTGATCCCAAAAAGCTTTAGCTGCATTTAATAATTGTGAAAAATTTTTATTATCTGTTGCTTCTTTTGATCTTGAAACTGTATTTTCTAAACTTTCACCTTTTACATCTTTAACCCCTAAAGTCATGCTTATTGAGAAATGTTGATTATCTGCCAAATTAATTTCAGCACTCCATTGCTCACTTTCAACATGAGGATCAACAATTGATTTGATACTTCCATCATTATTAAGCACATTTATTTTATAAGCTATATAATAATCATTAGCATCATGAATAACTATATTGTCTTGTTTTGTAAATGTACCATTTTGTTTTTCACTTGATAAAATCACTTTTCCTGTTGTATTTTGAACATCAAATTTTCTAACTAAAGTATTTCTATCAACAAAATATTCATTCATATGAACAGTTCCCTCATTCAAATTTGATGAAGCTTCATATTGATAAGGATACCAAGTTGTTTTTGAATTTTGTAATTGATTTTCACTATTATCTTCTTTTTTGAATTCTACTGTTTGAAAATTCTTAACTTCTTTTATTCCTTTTACAAATAAACCAATATTTAAATTTAAACTAGAATCGTATGGTGTTCTCCCATCCGCTGTTTCCTTTGGATGAATAACGATTCTACTCTCAGGATAACTCATCCAATGCCATTTTGTATCATCACTATTTTTGATACTATCACTATCAAATGATGTATCGCCTTTTGTCATAACATTTCCAAGCATTTCAGAATTACCTTGCGAATTTGCTTTATTTGTTGCATTTACATTTTGAACTGGTAAAATGTTAATGATCATTGTCATTGTACAAATGATAGAAAATGCTTTTTTTGAATATTTTTTGACTACATCTTTCATTCATATTCCTCCCTTACACGTATAATTTTATCATTCCATTTCATTTAAAATCTATAACATATTACTTGAAAAGCACTATTATTTACTTGAAATTCATAAAAAAAAGATTCTCTTACATAACTCGTTTGTAAACAATATTATAATAAGAAAATCTCATCAATAATTTTAAGATAGTTAGTTAAAAGTTTCGAAATATTACATCAGATAATTGACAATTTCTTCAATACTCATTTCAAGTGCTTTTGATATTTTTAAAGCAGTTTTAACCTTAGAATTTGTAAATTCACTATTTCCATTTTTTAAATCACGAATTGTTTGTTCAGGAACACCTGTCATTCTTGAAAGATTATATGCATTGATACCTTTTTTCTTCAATAAATCAGAAAAACTTTTTTGAATTTTATTTCCATTTATATCTGTATAAAATTCTCTTAAAATCTTGGCATCATCATTTTCAACATCAGAAAGAAAAACATAGACACCTTCTTTTCCTAAGCTTTCTTCACACTTGAAATCAAATACCTTTGTTGCTTCTTCTAAACTGTCAAACAAAATTCCATCTTCATTACTCACATTTTGATCATATGCTCCTGTATCTTCATTCCAATTCACACATAATCCTGTTTCAATACAATACTTCATTATAAATTCCTCCATTAATTCTTGTAAGAAATTCTTACTTTATAGCAAAATAATACCACGGTTTGTCGTGGTTGTCAATACTATTTTATTTGATATAACCTACAAGAAAAACTGCAATATTTTCCTTTTAAAATTATTTTAGATAATTCATTTCTATTCATTCTTATCTTCAAAAAAATACGTGGAATCTCTTCCACGTATTTCTTACTCTTCTTCTTTTCTTCTCTTTGCAGCTATCAGCCATAATCCAACGAGGATAAGTAATCCACTTCCTCCTATCATCAATATATTTGTTGAACCTTTTGTTTCTGTTTTCGCTTGTGGTGTCTCATTCTCTTCAATGTCTGTCTTTTCATCTTCTTCTACCACTGGTGTTTCTTCTTCTACTGGTAGTGTCTCATTTCCTTCATTTTCTTCCACATTCTCTCTTTGTTGTGCTGGTTCAACTATTGGATTTGCTGGTCTTGATGGCTGAACTGGATTTTCTGGAACAGCTGGTTCTTCTGGTGTTGGTTCTACTATCACTGGTCTCTCCTTCAACCCTTTCAACGCCTTTTCTAGTTCCTTATACATCTTATCTATCTTCTTTTGGTCTGATGATGTTAAGGCTTCCTCTGCTTCCTTTAATACTTCTTCCAATTCTTTGACACTCTCTTCTACATACTTCGCCATATCCATCGCTTTGATCTTTACAATAAGTTCTCTTAACAATCCACTCTCTATCTTTGTTAAGTCTCTCATTGCTTCATTGATCTCTTTCAATGCTTCTTCTACTTCTTCTTGTGTTGCATTGGCATTAACAAGCACTTCTTTGGCTTCTTCCACTGCTTCATCTAGTGTCTTCAATGTCTCTTTTGTATATTCTTCTCTATTGATTCCTTCTGCTCTCTCTATTGCTTTCTCTAGCTCTGTATTGTCTGCTCTTGCCTGCAATAATTGATATGCTTCTTGAATCTTCTGAATAGCTTCTTCCACTTCTTCTTGTGTTGCATTGTCAGTAGGCATATTGTTTTCTACTTCTTTAATGACTTCCTTGAATGCTTTGACACTTTCTGGTGTATACAATTCTTCATTGATTTCTTTTGCTGTCTGTAATACTTTTTGTAATTGTGATTGATCTGCTTTTTCTACAAGACTATCCATCATTGCCTTCAATGTTTCTACTGTTGCATCTACTGCCTGTTGTGTCGCATTGGCATCTTCATAGACTTCTTTGGCTTTTTCTAGAATCTCTTGCAATGCTTCCATGCTATTTGGTGTATATTGATTTTCATCAATATCTTCTGCATTATCTATTAATTCTTTTAATTCACTCTTATCTGCTCTTTCTACTAGTTGCTCATATGCTTCTTGTAAATTCACTTCAGCTTCTTTGATAGAAATATTTGTAGCTTTGTCGTCGTCTAATACATCTTTAACATCATCTAATACATCTTTAAATATATCATAGCTGTTTGGTGTGTATAGCTTTTCATCTAAAGCACTATAGTCATCGTATAATTTTTGTAAATCATCTTTACTTACACGAATTGCTCTTCCATAAACCTCGAATTCCCATAATGAGAATCCATATTTGCTTCCTGGCTCAACTCCATACATTCTCACATAACGAGCTGATTGAGTTCCATCATATTCAAATGATGTGATTCCACCTTTTCCATCAGTTACATGTGTTAAATCTGTCCAATTCTTTGCATCATCTGAAATTTGAATCTTAAATTCCTTAGCACCAGAACCTTCCCAATTTAATACAACCTTTCTAATAGAATAGAACTCTTGTAAATCTACATAAATCCATTCATTCTTTGTTTGACGATTTGATACCCATCTTGATTGCTTTCCATTAATCTTATCTGTATTTCCATCAAATGCTAATGTTGAATAGTATTGTTTGTTTCCATCTTTTGGATCAATGTATTCTGAACTTGCTTGTGATGGTCTATTTAATGCAACATTTTCATCTTCAGCAATTTCTCCATACACTTCAAATTCCCATAATGAGAATCCATATTTACTTCCTGGTTCAAATCCATACATTCTCACATAACGTCCTGATTGAGTACCATCATATTCAAATCTAGTGATTCCACCTTTTCCATCAGTCACATGTGTTAAATCCGTCCAATTCTTTGCATCGTCTGAAATTTGAATCTTATATTCTTTAGCACCTGCACCTTCCCAATTCAAAACCACTTTTTGAATTGAGTAGAAATCTTCTAAATCAACATAAATCCATTCATTCTTTGTTTCACGTTTTGATACCCATCTTGATTGTTTTCCATCAATCTTATCTGTTCTTCCATCAAATGCTAGTGATGAATCATATTCTTTATTTCCATCTTTTTCATCAACAAATGCTGAACTAGATACTGAAGATTTATTCAAAGCAATATTAACAGGTGGTTCCTCTAAATATCTACCATAAACTTCTATTTCATAAACATTAATTCCATATTTAAAACTTCTTGATTTTAATGAATGAACTTTTACATAACGTGTATTAATTGGAGCCTTAAATGAAATCTTATCAGTTAAACTACCATCTGTTTTTAATGAAGATTTAACAGTTGTCCAATTTTCATTATCATCTGAAACTTCAATTTGATAATTATCTGAACATGCTCCTTCCCAATAAATTGCCATTTCTTCAATTTCTGAAGGAACACCTAAATCTATTGTAATCCAGTTATCGTCTGTATTACGTAATGATGCCCATCTTGTTGCTTTATCTCCATCTACTGCTAGTGCACCAATAAATGTTGGAGCATTTGTTGATACTGAACTAACTTCTACTGCTTTCCCTTTTGCAATATTTTCTAAAGGAGCTTTCACATAGTTTCCATAAACCTTTATTTCATAAATATTGATACCATAGTGTTTATCTAAAACTCTTGATTTTAAAGAATGTATCTTTACATAACGTGCTGAGATAGCTTCATCGAAAACAATTGTATCATTAAGATCAGTGTTTGTTTTTAATGAAGATTTGATAGTTGTCCAATTCTTATTATCATCTGAAACTTCAATTTGATAATTGTCTGAACATGCTGCTTCCCATTGAATTGTAATAGCATCAATAAGTGCTTCTTTTTCTAAGTCAATACTGATCCAGTTATCATCAACTCCCCTTAGTGATGCCCATCTTGTTTCTAAATCACCATCAACAGCTAAGTTTCCAGTAAATGTAGGAGCATTTGTTGATACTGAGCTAACTTCTACTGGCTTATTTAATGAGAGTAAATGTCCCTCATTAGCAGAAACCTCTTTGATTTGGTAAGTTGCCCCATTACCATTTTTCATAACAATTTTTATATATTGACATAATTTATGAACATTGACAGTTTCTTCTTTTCCTTTTCCATCAGTTACTTCTGAAATCAATTCATAATCCATTCCATTTTGTGAAGCATAAACTGCATATTCACTTGCATAATTATCTCCCCATAAAATATCAATGTCTTGAATATATTTGTTATCTCCCATAAAGAATGAAATATATTGGTCACCATTGACTTCACTTTCCCAATAAGTATTTTCATCACCATCTAAAATATTTTTAGGGAAATGTCCTACTTTATAGCTAGATGCATTAAATCTACTATCCAATCCTTCTGCCAATGTCATTGATTGACCAGCATAAGGTAATTCTTTTGATACAAAGACAGTTGTTGTCTTTACATTATTATTTTGAATATTAACATTAATTTGCTGACTTGCTGATTTATCATTAACTGCAAGACTGATTTGTCTTGTTTGCCCTGATTCATCAATAATCAAACTACAAGGATAATCAACACTTACTGTAAATCCAGGTTTATATTCTAAACTTCCTGCTTTATAGAAGTTAATTTGTGTTTGTTTTAAACCATCATGTCTAACAGCTTGTACTTGACTATTATTAGCCACAACAGTTACTGGAACATTATTTGCATAATCATTCACTTGTGCTTCTGTTTGATTTGGTACAACAATATATGCATATGAACCATCTGTTGGCTTTGTTCCATGATTAATATATGCTTTAAATACATTTGGAGCTTCATCAATCTGTTGTTGTCCCCATAAGCTTGCTGCATCTTTTTGTCCACTATTTGAAACAACAACATTTGTATCTTCTAAGAAAACATATCCAATTTTCCCATTATAAAGACTTCTTGTTGTATACTCTTTATTAACTGTTCCTTCTGCAACCTTTTGTCCACCTACTGATGGATTATCTGCCGTACTTTGATTAAGAGTTGTATGAATATCAACTGATTCTGTTGATTTAATTCCTGTACCTAATGCAACAAATTCATCATCGAAGAAGAAATATCCTTTCTTCACTTGAGTTCCTTTTTTATTCATATCATATGCAGTATTTCCATATGTTCCATTTGTGACACCAATTGTATGATCAGATCCATTTGTAAATCTACCATAATTTGCATAATCCTTAACAATACGTGCTGCTGTTGTTGCACCTGGACAATGTGCCCAGTCAAATACAGGATAAACTTTTGTATATTCATCACCATCAACTGTTATTGTAGATGTTGCTGAAGATGTCCAATAAATCAATTGTCCTTTATCTTCACCAGTCCAGCTTCCACGCCATTCTCCACCAATAACATCTTTTGAATCCATTTTAATATTGACACCATATGCATCTCTCATATGTGATGCATATGTAGAACGCCACATATAGTAGTTTCCATTTTTACTATTATTTGTGTCATTTTCAATACTATTTAAAACTTCCTGATATCTACTTGCATTTTGAGGATCTGAAGCAATCATTCTTTTTAATGGTTCAATATATTCAGCTGCATAATTCTTATACCCTACATCAAATTTATAAGGGCGATATCCTAAATATAATTCCATCAAATCTCCACGAATTGTCCAACTTGTTCCATCAAGCATATAGTTTGCCATTCTTTCAATAACAGCCTCACCAATAGAAAAATCAGTTTCTCTTAACATATAAATCCAAAAACTCATATCTCTAAACATAGACATTCCATATCCATTTGAATAGAACTGTCTACCATGCATATAAAAACTATTATCAACTTGAACTGCTTCTTTAGTTGTATTATCTAATTGTGTATCTAAACAGTAATTCAAATAATTATCAACCATGTTTGTTAACTTACTTGCATTTTCTGTCAATAAAGCATAATAAACATGGTTTTGATCAAACCATAAATTATTTTGACCTGATCCATATTTAACAGGTGTTTTTTCAATTAACTTTTCAAGAATAATATTATATGATTCATCATCAATAACACCTTCCATAAATATACCAATTCTTGAAAAACGAAGTTGAACTCCGACTTCATTTTCCCACCAGTTTGTTGAATAAGGTCCAGCTGGTTTCCCATTACGTGAGCCTTGCTTTACCCAATGTTTCAACATTTTTTCTAACCCTACTTTAGCTTCTTCTTTATGATAAAGGGCATTGCCTTCTTTATGATAAGCTATTGCAATCGCTTGCATTCTATCCAAAGCTAAATAAGGATCCCACGGTTTTCCATTAGCTGCACCAGTTGTTGCCTGGTAATTGATATCTGGAAATCCCCCATTATCATCAAGCATTTCTAAATAGTCCTCAGCCTGACTCACATAACATGTTTCAACCTTAGCACCATCATCAATTGTATCTAATTCTAAAAAATACTCTTTCAATCTAGATTTTATCAATCTCATTTGTTCTTCTTGTGACAAAGCTTGAACTTGCCCTACTTGAGTATTCACTAATCCAAATGCCATTGCAAGAACCAATACAACTTTTAATAATCTCTTCATTCCTTCTCTCTCCTTCCTACATTACCATTTTCAATGAATTTTACTTGAATTTCAATACGCTTTTACTTGAAAAAGGTATTTTGTATGCCCTTTCTTTAATACGCTTTCATTATATATATAAAATGGTTAGATTTCTGTTATTTTTTACACAGAGTCACATATTTTTTCTTTTATCTTATTTTCACAAGATTTCAAACCAAAAAAACTTCTTTAAAGTTTTATTTTAAAGAAGCTCTTTCAACTATTTTTACACTTAACAACTGTGTCATTGTTACTGTTTCTTTTCTGTGAATTAAATCTATAAGTTTAGAAACTGCTACCTGTCCCATTAATTCCTTTTGTACTTGGATCGTTGTCATTTGAGGAATTGACTTTAAACATAATGGTGTATCATCAAATCCAACAACGCCAACTTCATCTGGAACTTTTATCCCTAGCTGTGTCAATGCAAGAATAACCACAAAAGCATTAGAATCATTAGCACATACCAGAACTTCAGGTAATGGTTTCATTTTCAAAATCTTCATGATCGATTGCAAATCATTTTCTAAAACATAATTTTCTATTCCTTTAGTAAAAGAATAATCTCTGATATACTGATTGAGTTTTCCTCGTTCAACAATGTGATTATTCATCAACGCTTGTTTATATCCTGTAAAGCGATCCTCAAAACTCATCGAATAACTCAAATCACCAAAAAATCCAATCTTTTTATATCCTTTTTTAATAATATAATCTGTCATCATATATCCACCCTGTTTATTATGAGTTAATATACAATCACAAGGTGTATAAAGAGATGTAAAATCAACCAAAACGACTGGAATTCCTGTATTTTTTAGCATCATTAAGTTCTCATCAGAAATTTTTCCAACAATAATAATTCCTGCAACTTTTCTCTCAATAATACATTCAGGCATCACAAGCTGTTCATCTTCAAAATAATTGAGTATTGAAAAGAACCCAAAAACTTTTGCCTGCTCAACAATAGAACGTAAAACAATAGAATAGAAATGTCCAGTATTCGCATAGTATGTTTGCATCAATACACAAATATTCGTCTTAGAAAAAACAGATAAATATTTTTTCTTTTGATTAATATATCCCATTTCATCAGCAGTACGCAAGATTTCAATACGCATTTCATCACTGACTCCTGGCTTATCATTCAAAGCAATAGAAACTGCATTAATAGAAATACCCAAACGATTTGCTATATCTTTCATTGTAATTTTCATGAGATTTAATTCACCTCTTTTGTATTATAATTCTTTTCCGTTAGTTTCAATAACACGTTTAAACCAATCAAATGATTTTTTCTTTATTCTTTTCATATCCTTTAAATCTTTATTATCACGATTTACATAAACAACACCATAACGTTTTTTCATTTGTGCACGACTACTTAAAATATCAATAGGTCCCCACATCAAATATCCTCTACAATCAACACCTTCTTCAATAGCTATTTCCATTTGTTGTAAATGTTGTCTCATATAATCAATACGATAATCATCTTCAATAACTCCATTGACTATTTGATCATCATATCCAAATCCATTTTCAACAATATATATTGGCATTTCATAACGATCATACAATTGTCTTAATGTAATTCTTAAACCAACTGGATCAATTGTCCATCCAAACTCAGACATTTCTAAATAAGGATTCTTTTTAATAACAACATCTTTTACATTTGTTAAACTCTGTTCTCCATAATGAGAAATTGTTGACATATAATAACTAATAGATAAAGCATCTGTAACTCCCTTCTTTAAAATATCAAAGTCACCTTCTAATATTTCTGGAAGAGTTCCTTCATTTTTCATATTTGCATAATAGAACGAATTATAACGTCCTCTCGCAAAAACATCTAAAAAGACATATGCTTCACTCTGTGCTTTCATACTTTCAATTGTATCTAAAGGATGGCATGTTTCTGGATAACTTTGCACAACAGTCGCCATTCCTAAAACATATCCTCCTTGACGATGAATATAATCATTCACTAAACTATGCGCAATTAAAGTATTATGCATAATTTGATTATCAAATGTTTGAGGATCCATACCTTCAGGACAGATTCCACCAAAAAACATCTTTGGTCCTTTTTGAAGTATTCCATTTTGTTCATTAAATATAATCCATTTATTCACTTTTGAACAATATCTATCAACAATCTTTTGACATAATTCAACAAAAATATCTACGACCTTACGACTTGCAAAACCATTATATTTTTCTTGCAAATAAACAGGCATTTCAAAATGATATAAAGTTGGAATTGGTTCCATTCCTCTCTCAATCAAAGCATCAATAAATTTATCATAAAATTCAAATCCTGCCTCATTATAAGTATTTTCATCACTCATCATACGTGACCAATCTATTGAAAAACGATAAGCATTAAATCCTAATTCTTTATATAAGTCAAAATCTTCTTCATATCTATGAAAAGTATCAATACCATCTTTAAAGTCAGAAAATTCACCAGATACAGTTAAATCACAGACTGCTGGCACTTTTCCACCTTCACTATATCCACCTTCGCTTTGATGTGCTGTTACAGCTCCACCCCATAAAAAATCGTCTCTTAACATATCTATATTCTCCTATTCTTTTTATTTTACATGTGTATTATCCCAAAGTATTACTTGAATCTCAATGTTCTTTTACTTGAAAATGTATTTTTTTTACTTGAAAATATATATGAAAAAGGAGACCTCAAGTAATAGATAATTTAAGGTCCCACTTATTTAGGTAATTTAAAATCTGGCGTTGTAGGGGGACCCCTTTAAAGTTTATACGTTGCTTTTAAAAGTAGCCTTTAAATTTTAGCGTGGTGCCTTTTTTGTATATAATAAAACCTTCATGTTAGAATATCT
>CATOPA010000040.1 GCA_951801965.1 uncultured Erysipelotrichaceae bacterium
TATCAATAGCTGATAACTGTTCATTTGTTAAATTTTTGTTTTTAATAAGATGTGTATAGCCAAAATACAACAAAATAAAAGCAACAATAATTCCTAAACCAATCAAAACATATTCAAATTCCATATATTCACATCCTTTTTTGTTTAAAGTATTCCCAATTTATAGTATACTATAATCAAATCAAAAAAGAAAGGAGCAGATGTATGGAAAGAATGAAAAAACTTTGTAAAGAGCAACCCCTTATTCCTATTATAATTGTTTTAGCATTCATTAGTTGTTTTGCTGTTTTAAATGCAGCTCCTTTAATTACTAATGATAATAATCCTTATAATCTATGGTTTAAGCAATTTTCTTTTTATATCATATCTGTTATCATTATATTCATTGTTAATAAGGTTGGAAATGATCAAATCTATGATAAGATTTGGATTATCTATGGTATCTTAATGGTCTTTTTACTTATTCTTGCAATAGACCATAAAATTCTTTATCCATATCTTGGAAGACATTTCCCTTTGGTTAATAAAGTCAGTGGAGCAACCTCATGGTATAGAATCCCAGGTTTTAGTTTTCAGCCATCAGAGTTTATGAAAATTGTCATTGTTATTGCTCTTGCAAGAATAACAAAAGAATTTAATGATTACTATCTTGTGAGAACTATTGAAATTGAAATCAAGTATATTTTAAAATGCATGGCTGTTGTTATACCTCCAGCTCTGCTTGTTTATTTACAAAATGATACAGGAGTTGTTTTAATTATTCTTGTTGGTGTTGTCTTTGTCTTATTTTCTAGTGGTCTGAGAAATCAGTGGTTCATTTTTGGAATAACCTTACTTATGTTTATTATTATTGTTGGAGCATATTTATTTATTTATCAGCCACAAATTTTTGAAAAGTTTATTTCAGGACATAAATTAGATCGTTTTTATGGATGGTTAGACCCTGAAGGAACTGTTGGTGATCAAGGATATCAATTATTTTATTCATTGTTATCTTATGGAACAGCAGGATGGTATGGGCATGGTTTCCAGGCTGTTGTCAAAGCATTTCCAGAAGCACAAACAGATTTTATCTTTGCTGTCATTGTGACAGATTATGGATATATTGGTGGACTAATAACAATTCTTTCTATTATTGCTTTAGATATCATTATCTTAAAAATAGGATTTGATAGTTCAAATGATCGTGATAAGTATATGACCATAGGAATTACTGGTATGCTTATGTTTCAACAAATATGGAACATTGGTATGATTTTGGGTCTCTTACCTATTACTGGTATTACACTTCCTTTTATTTCATATGGAGGTTCATCTTTATTATCATATATGATTGCTATTGGAATGTTTATAGATATCAATCGTCAATCAAACATCGTAAAAAATAGAAATTATATTCAATCATTATAAAAAATGCTGTAACTACTCTACTCGTTACAGCTTCTTTTTATTTTATTTATAGCCCCTTTTAATTTATCTAAGAATGCTTCTTCACCCATAGTATTCACTTTAAAAAAAACACCATTACTTCCACCAGAGCTTATACCAATAACTTGAATTTTATGATTAGAATCAATAACAGTAACATTTAAACTTAAACGATTACCACCTGTATAACTATATCTTTCAAAAACCATAATCCCAATACGACAGCTATCATTAATAATATATTCTTCATCTTCTAATGAAGCAGAAGTACTGGTATTTAATATTTCTTTCTTTATATAATCAGTGATATAATGAAAATCACCACTTATTGTCCATTTATATTTAGCCATTTTTTAGCCTCCTTATTTATCTTATATAATTCATATGAACTTTTAGTGTATATCTTCATTTTTGCTACAACGCTTGATATTCTTTAAGTTCTTTTTTAATCAATACAATTAAAATCTGACTGTAAAACAAAAGAATGTTATAAAATACATTCCTTTTTTCTTAATGTAATGATTTGTTGTGTCACTGGATGCACAAAAGCAATCATGACACTCTTTAAATCAAACTCCCCTTGACATTGACCATACAAAGAATCACCAACTAATGGATGTCCAATAGCTGAAAGATGAACTCGAATCTGATGCGTTCTCCCTGTTTCTAATTGGCATTCAATAAAAGATGTCTGATCTTTATATTGTAAACAATGATAATGTGTTGTTGATGGTTTTCCTCTTTCATCTACAATTCTTTTCATTTGTTTATCTTCACGATAAATAGGTAAATCAATCGTTCCACTTTCTACCTTTCCTTCAACATGTGCAGTATACTTTCTATAAATATGTTGCATATCTTTACACATGATATCATGAATGTGTCTGTATTTTGCGACCATCATTAAACCTTCTGTTTCTCTATCTAAACGATTTACAAAATGAATGGTAGAGGATAACTGTATTTTTTGAAAATAATAAGTTAAAGCATTGGCTAAAGTATGATGTGGGTGTCCTCTTGTGGGAATACAAGGCATTCCTTTAGATTTATAAATAATAAGTAAATAACTATCTTCATAAACAATATTTAATGGTAAATTTTCTGGAGTGATATGGTTTTCTTCTTGAGGATAACAAAAAGTGACAACATCCCCTTCTTTTAAAACATAACGAACAGTTTGATGAATTCCATTCACAAGAATATCACCTTTCATTTTAATCACTTTTAAACTTTTTTTACTTATTCCCTTTTCATAGGCAAACTCATCAATCCTTGATGGATAATCAACAATAAATTCTCTTTTCATTCACTTAAAAAAGACCTTTTCAAACGCTTGATAAAGGGAACACGTTTATACTGTACAAATCTTACTTTTCTATCAGATAACTTCACATCAATAGATGTCTCCCCTTTTAAATCAAAAACATAATTATCAACACCCAAAATAGCCCCATCACAATCACTTGATTCAAAACGAATACGATGTGTCCAATCTAAAATAAGCGAAGATCCCAAAGATCTATAAGCATTATGATGAATACCAGCAATCTCACTTAATTGCATCAATCCTGCACCAGAATGAATCACAGCTCCACCTAATGATTTATTATAAGCTGTTGATCCAGAAGCTGTTGATACACAAAGTCCATTTCCTCTAAATGTTTCAAAAAAATCATCATTAATATAAACATTGATAACCTGAGAGCGTCTATTATTTTCCACACGCACCTCATTCATTCCTAAAACTTTTTTTGAATCAAAAGAAACTTCTAGTAAACAACGACTGTATGTTTTATATTCTCCTTTTAAAATATCCTGAATCAATTCATCACATTCATCACATTGATAATCAGTTAAAAAACCTAATGTTCCTGTATGAATACCAATAAAAGAAACTGTCTCAAGCTTTTCAATATATTTATGAACACTATAAATCATTGTTCCATCACCACCAACACTAATGACCAATTCTGGAGAATCTTCATCATAAATCATTTGATGAGAAAGTCCTTCTCTTAACTGTTCAGCTATTTTCTTAGAATAATGATCTTGTTTATAGACAATAGCATATGTTTTCATCATACTTACCACCTCTTTTCTATTATATATGAATTGAAATATTATTCAATAAAAGATAAAATAAGATTGGTGATAAAAATGAATGAACATATAGAGATAGAGTACAAAATTTTAATATCAAAAAATGTTTTCCAACAGATTCTTAACGACTATACAATTCAAGAAGATTATATTCAAACAAATTATTATTTCACACATCCCCTACTTCAGCAAAAAAGATATATGTTAAGGATAAGAGAAAAAAAGGATCAATTTGAAATGACTCTTAAAAGACCCCATGCACAGCATAATATAGAAACAAATATCTCTTTAACAAAACAGGACATGGAAGAAATCTTACAACATCAGCCATTTTCCAATCAAATCACAGATATCTTAAAAGAAGAAAATATTCCCATCACACAACTACAACAAGAATTTTCTCTGACAACACATCGCTATGATATACATCTTTTAGAGGGCATTCTTTCATTAGATGAAAATACTTATCTTGATTCATGTGATTATGAATTAGAATTTGAAGTTTATGATGAAAAGAAAGGATATGAAGCTTTTTTGAAAATTATTGATCGTTATGGCTTATCTTATCAGCAAAACTGCTTAAGTAAAATACAAAGAGTTTATGAAAAATTAAAAATGAACAAATAAACAGGTTATAGTTATTTCATAAATATAATTAAAAGCATATAATAGCCCTTTATATATATGGTATAATAAAGACAGATAAAGAAGGAGGTCATTTTTATGCCAACAATATTAGGAATAGGGATTTTTATATTTGTGCTTGTTATTGTTATTTGTACTAGAAAAACAAGAAAAAAATATCATGAAGAACCAGTAAGATATAATATAACTGTCTGTTTTAAAGAAAAGCCTACTCTTTTGGATAATAATCAAAAATTAAAAACAATAGGATACTGGTCTCATAATACTGATTTGGTTTATCAAGTGGATTCAAAAATAAATAAAGATAAACTCACTTCTCTGATAATGGATGAATTACATTTAAGGAGAGAGGATTTTTCTATAAGAAGTACCACTGACTTATTCGTACCACAGTGATAATTTTTATCCAATAGTAAACAAAAAGGACAATCATGTCCTTTTTATATAAATCTTATTTAAAATATTCTTTTGTTATAAACTCTTTACTAATTCTTCAACAAGTTTTTGACTGACAACATCATAATCATTTTCATGAGGATAGTTGGCATAAGCATAAGACACATCATTCATTGATGTTGTAGGATCGCTCACCCACTCTTTACATGAACTATGAACTTGATAAATACCTGTTTCTTCCATAATCATTTTTGCATTTTGAGCATTAATGCCACTTCCAGCAAGAATTTCAATATCATTCCCATACTTATGCTGAAGTTGCTTAATCAAATCAATGCCCTCTATAGCCTTACTTTTTAGACCGCTTGTTAAAACTCTATCAATTCCTAACTGAATCAGCAATTCCATTGAAGCATAAGGATTTTTTACACAATCAAAAGCTCTATGAAAAACAGCTTCTCCCTGATAATCCTTCACAATTTTAACAATCTGCTTTGTTCTTTCTATATCAATACATCCATCTTCTGTTAAAAAACCAAATGCCAACCCATCAGCACCATTTTTCATCATTAACAAAGCATCTTCCTTCATCACTTCAAATTCTTTGTCACTATAACAAAAACCTGCACCTCTACATCTCAACATAGCAATCACTTTGATATCAGTGTGTTTTTTTGTGAGTATGAGTGTTGATAAAGAAGGTGTGAGACCACCTAAATGCAAAGCACTATTCAATTCAATACGTGAAGCTTTAGATCGATAAGCAACATAGGCGTCTTCATAACTCCCACAACATATTTCTGCAATTCTTTCCATGATGTCCTCCAAATAAAAAACTAATCTTGTTCATGATCACATTCATCACAGTCTTCTTGATCTTTATAATATTCGTTTTTTAACTCAGTTTTAATATCAGTAAACTGTGGACAATAATCTATATGATGACATTCTTGAAGTTTTCGTAATTCTCTTGGTATAAAAACTCTAATTTCTTCTGCATTGTAACCAACTTGAAAACGTCTTTCATCAATAATAATTGGTCTTTTTAAAACAGAAGGATAGTCTTGAATAAAACGAATCAATTCACTAATTGACATTTCATCAATATCAACTTGGCTTTCCTTAATAACTTTTGATCTTTTAGAAATAATATCGTCTGTTCCATTTTCACTTCTTTCTAAAAGTTCTCTTAGCTCACTTTCTCTTAACAGTGTAGAAAAGATATTCTTTTCTACATAGGGAATGTGATGTTCTTTTAACCATGATTTGACTTTGCGACAAGACGCACAACTTGGAGCTGTATATATTCTAATCATCAGCATCCCACCTTTCGTTACTATTATACATCATTTTATTATTTATGGAAATTCTTTTTCTATTGATTTTTTAAGTCAATCCTTTTATAATATTTGATAGAGACAAAGAAGGAATAAAGTAGTTTATCAATATATGTTATAGAGAGCTTGTGGATGGTGAAAACAAGTCATATGTGATAAATGAATTGGGGTTCTGGAGTTATAAATGGCAAGAGTCATTTATCGTTTATCACGTTAAGATATTGAGAGCATATCATAGATATGAATAAAGGTGGCACCGCGATGATAACGTCCTTTTGAGGACGTTTTTATATTTAAAGGAGGAAAATAAAACATGAAAAGAATGCTAAGTGGAATTAAACCAACTGGGAGAGTCACTTTAGGAAACTATATTGGAGCAATCAAACCATTTGTTTCTTATCAAGATGAATATGAAATGTATATTTTTATAGCTAATCTTCATTCAATGACGATTTATCAAGAGCCAAAAGAATTAAGGCAAAACACGAAAGATTTAATTGCTTTATATATTGCGGCTGGACTTGATCCAAAAAAAGTGACATTGTTTTTACAATCTGATGTTTTAGAGCATGCCCAACTTGGCTGGTATTTAGGATGTATGGTGAATATGGGAGAACTTTCTCGTATGACACAATATAAAGATAAAGTATCTAAAAATGAAACAATTGGAGCTGGAATTTTTAATTATCCATCACTCATGAATGCAGATATTTTAATGTATGATCCTGATTATGTCCCTGTTGGAGAAGATCAAAAACAACATGTTGAATTATGTCGAGATATCGCTGAAAGATTTAATAAACGCTATAGTGATACTTTTAAAATTCCTGAACCATTGGTTGCGAAAGTTGGTGGACGTATCATGGATTTACAAAATCCTACAAAAAAGATGTCAAAATCAGCTGAAACAAGCAAAGGTTGTATTTACATTTTAGATGATATCCAAGTTTCTAAAAAGAAGATTAAATCTGCTGTTACAGATAGTGATGGACATATTCATTATGACCCTATCAATAAACCAGGTATTTCTAATCTTCTTGAAATTTATTCAATTCTTTCTAATAAACCTATTAAGGATATTGAAAAACAATATGAGGGACAAGGATATGGTGTTTTCAAAAATGATCTTGCTGAAATAGTTGGTCAAGAACTAGAAAAAATACAAGCAAGATATCGTGAAATTACAAGTGGAAGTTATCTTGATGATGTTTTAGAAGAAGGAGCTCAAAAAGCAAGAAACATTGCAAGAAAGAAACTTGCAAAAGTAGAAAGAAAAATTGGTATTACAATTAAGAAAAAATAAAGTCAAAGGAATGATACAAAATCATTCCTTTGTTTCTTTATAAAACAAATTTTTAACAAAAGATAATAGTCTTACATTTTTCTCTTTCTTCCATTCGCATGAATTATCATGTATAATAAAAAGTGGAAATCAATTCCACTTTATTATCATATGGCTGGGGTACTTGGATTCGAACCAAGGAAATGTCAGATTCAGAGTCTGATGCCTTACCGCTTGGCTATACCCCAATCGCTAAGTATTATTATAACCGATTTTTTTGAATTGTAAAGGGAGAATTATATGAAAATAAGAACACGTTTTGCACCAAGTCCTACTGGATATATGCATATAGGAAATTTAAGAACAGCTTTATTTTGTTATTTTATAGCAAAACAAAATGATGGTGACTTCATATTAAGAATTGAAGATACTGATCAACAAAGAGAAGTCGATGGAGCTATTGACTTAATTTATCAAGTATTAGAAGAAACTGGTCTGCATTATGATGAAGGGCCACTTAAAGATGGTGGAAATGGCCCTTATATTCAATCTAAAAGATTAGACATATATAAAGAATATGCTAAAAAGCTCATTGCATTAGGTGGTGCCCATTATTGTTTTTGTCAAGAAGATTTTGAAGATCATGATCCATGCCTTCAACTCTCTTATGAAGAAATTCAACAAAAAATAAAAGATGGTGTCCCATATGTTATTAGACAAACTATTCCTGATACTGGAATCACTTGTTTTGATGATCAGGTTTATGGACATATTGAAGTAGAAAATCAAACATTAAATGAAGGTATACTTATCAAAAGCGATGGTTATCCTACTTATAATTTTGCAAATGTTATTGATGATCATTTGATGCATATTACTCATGTTGTGAGAGGAAATGAATATCTATCTTCTACACCTAAGTATAATTTAATCTATCAAGCATTTGGCTGGGATATTCCTACTTATATTCATTGTCCTCCTGTTATGAAAGATGAGACTCATAAACTCAGCAAACGTCATGGTGATGCTTCTTATCAGGATTTAAAAGATCAAGGATTCTTAAAAGAAGCCATTCTCAACTATATTTCTTTGCTTGGATGGGCTCCTGAAGGTGATGAGGTTCTTTCTTTAAATGAACTTATCAAACAATTCGATATCAAGCGTATTTCAAAAGCACCAGCTATTTTTGATATAGATAAATTAAAGTGGATGAATGGAGTCTATTTAAGAAATATGTCTTTACAGCAATATCATGAACTCCTTCTTCCTTATTATCAATCATTAAATAAAAATATAGATTCATTAGAGTTATCACGAGTATTACAACCAAGAATAGAAAAGTTATCAGAGGTCAATGAAACAATTGATTTTATACAGATGGCCTATCCATTTGATATCTCTTTATATAGTCATAAAAAAATGAAAACAAATCCAGAAAACTCTTTAGAAGCCTTAAAACATGTCAAAGAAAAATTAGCTTGCTGTGATGATTTTAGTATTGAAAATCTAGTAATGCTTTTCATTGAAATCGCTAAAGAAAACAATCTTAAAAACGGACGTATCATGTGGCCTGTAAGGGTTGCTCTTACAAACAAACAAGTCACTCCTGGTGGAGCTGGTGACATTGCTCATATTTTAGGTAAGGAAGAAACACTAAAAAGAATTGACACTGCTATATTGGATTTAACAAAAGCTCTTCAAGAAACTTCTTATTAGAAATTCAAAAACCTCAATTGTTGAATAATTCAACTTTTGAGGTTTTTATGTTTTTAAAATTCTTTTTTCTTTCTCACAACAAGCATTCCAAATCCTACTAATACTAACACAATGAATGGCAATACAATATTTGTATTATCTCCTGTTTGTGCTGATGAATCTGGATTCACTTGAGGTTTATCTGTTTGACCAGGCTTATTTGGTTTATTTGGTTGAGCAGGCTCATTTGGTTCAACATCTATTCCTGGTTTTCTTTCTAATGACTTGATTGCATCAGCTAATGCTTTTGTTGCTTCATCTACCTCTTCTTGTGTGACAACATCTTTATCATAAACTGCTTTTGCATTATTGTAAGCAATATCCAAAACAGCCAATGAATTTGCTGTATATAGACTTCTATCAAGATGTGTTGCAACGTCTAATTGTTCTTTCAAATCATCTTTAGAAACTTCTAAAAGTTCACCATAAACTTCAAATTCCCATAATGAATATCCATATTGACCTGCTGGTTCTATACCCAACACTCTCACATATCTTGCTAATACATCTTCATCATAAGTGTATTCTCTCACATTATGTTTTGAATCTTTAGGAGCACTATTTCCTCTTACCTCAGAAATATTTTCCCATGTTTCTCCATCCAAAGAAACTTGAATATTGTAGTCTTTTCCACAAGCCTCTTCCCAATCTAAAACAACTTTAGAAATATTGTACACATCTTCTAAATCTACTTGAAGCCATTGAGAATTTACATCTTCACCAGGATAGTCTTTCTGTCTATGTGATACCCATCTTGATTGATATGAATTTCCTCTATCTTCAACACTTCCATCAAATGCATATTTTGATTCTAATAAGAAATTTGAATATGGATTTGTATATTCACTGCTTGCTTTTGAAGGTTTGTTTAAGGCAATGTTTTCTTGTGGTGCCTCTGCTTTTTCACCATACACTTCAAATTCCCATAATGAATATCCATAATCAGAACCTGCTTTGATTCCTTTCATTTTTACATATCTTGCAATCAATTCGTCTTCAAATATAGATTCTTTAATGCCACCTTTTCCATCAGTAATATGTTCAATATCTTTCCAGTTTTCACCATCTAATGATACTTGTAATTTATATTCTGATGCACCTGCACCTTCCCAACTTAAGACAACTTTAGAAATATCATAGAAATCTCCTAAATCAACTTGAATATAATGATCATCATTATAATCTGGATTCATAACATTTCCAGGAAGTTTTTTTCTATCTGACACCCATCTAGATTGTTGGTTATTGACTTTTTCTCCAGCCCCTAATCCATCAAATGCTAATGAAGAATAATATGTTTTATTACCATCAACAGTGTCTTTAAATTCATGACTTGCTTTTGAAGGTTTGTTTAATGCAATGTTTTCTCCATAATCAACTTCTGGTTCACTAGGAGCTTCTTTGATTGCACCTAAAACTTCTAATTCCCAAATGTTAATTCCATATTTTGTTCTTGAAGATGATGAATATATTCTTACATAACGGCCTTCTACTGCCTCATCAAAAATGATTTCATCTTTATGATGTTTTGCTGGTGAAGTCTCTGTTGTTGTTTTTAAATTATCTTCAACTGTTGTCCATGACTTATTATCAGATGAAACTTCAATACGATAATTATCAGAACATCCATCTTCCCAATCGATTTTTACTCCATCAATATAAGCATTTTCACCTAAATCAACAACAATCCATTCTTCTTGTGTATTAAATCCAGAGGCTTTACGTGCTGACGACCATTTTGTATCTGCTTTTCCATCAACAGCATTTACACCTTGAGTGTTTGCATTCGTATTATAAGCACTACTTACATTCACTTCTTTATTTAATGAAATATTTGAATTAATATATTGTCCATAAACCTTAAATTCATAAATACTAATACCATACTTCTTTTGTTTTGATTCAATAGAATGAATCTTTACATAACGAGCTTCTACTGTATCATCTAATACAATCTGATCTAATAATGAAGAATCTGCTTTTAACTTTTCCTTAACAGGTGTCCATGTCTTGTTATCATCTGATACTTCAATTGAATAATTGTTTGAACATGCACCTTCCCATTTAATTTCAATAGCATCTATTTTTGATTTTCTACCTAAATCAACACTAATCCATTCATCATGAGTTTCACGTTTTGAACTCCATCTTGTTGATGCATCACCATCAACTGCTTTTTCTTTTGTATTACCAGTATCAGTTGCTGAAGTTGAACTCACTTCTACTGGTTGTTTTAAAGATAATAATTGTGATTCATTAAATTTGACTTCTTTAATTTGATAACAATCACCACTGCTATTCTTCATAGCAATTTTCACAAATTTATATATTCCACCAATAGATATACTTTCTGTACCACCTTTTCCATCTGTTACAGATGTAATAAGCTGATAATTAGTTCCATCAGTTGAACCATATATTTCATATGAAGTTGCATATTTATCTCCCCATACAATTTCCATATCTTTAATATAGTTATTGCTATCAGTTAAAACTGAAATATATTCACTACCATTTCCTTGACTTTGCCAATATGTGCTTTCATCATTATCTGATATATTTGATGTTGGATATCCACTAGCAGTACTGCTTACATCATATCTATCATCTTCACCTTCAACTAAAGTTAATGGTTCTCCAGCATAAGGCGCTTTCTTTGACATAAATCCTGTTGTTGTTTTTTTACCACTGTTTTCAATAACAACTGCTACTCCAGTTTGTGGATTTGTTTCATCAACAGCAACGGTAATTTTTCTTTGAGCACCTGACTCATCAATAATCAAACTACATGGTTTATCAACTGTCACAGTATAACCACTCTTATATTCTAAACTTCCTGCTTTATAGAAGTTAATTTGTGTTTGTTTTAATCCATCATGTCTAACAGCCTGAACATCAGCAGTATTAGAAACGATAGTTACTGGAATATTATTTGCATAATTGCTAATTTCAGATTGTGTTTTATTTGGCACAACAATATATGCATATGATGCTTGACTAGGTTTTACACCATGATCAAAATAAGCAGTAAAAACATCAGTAGATAAGTTTTGTTTTTCTTCTTCTGACCATAAAGATGGGACATCTTTTTGTGCATCATAAGAAACCTTTACCTTTTGATTATTAGGAATAATATATCCTACTTTACCATTATAAATATATTTTGGTGTATAAGATTGTCCAACACCCTTACTTACTGCTGTACCATCTACAACTAAATCTTCTGCCTCAACTTGATTAAGTGTTGTATGAATTGGATTCCCATTTGTAGATGAAATTCCAGATCCTAAAGCAACAAACTCATCATCAAAGAAGAAATATCCCTTATTAACAGTTGTTCCATACTTACTCATTTTATAAGCAGTGCTTCCATACTTACCGTTATTAGCACCAATCGCAAATGAAGTACCATTTGTAAATCTACCCAAGCTTGGATGGCTTGTAGGCATCATTGTTGGTGTTGTTGTTCCTGGTGTATGTGTCCAATCATATGTTGGGAAAACATTTGTATATTCATCACCATCTACAACAATTGTTGATGCCGCAGAAGATGTCCAATAAATTGATAAATAATTAGGATGTCCTGATGGCCAACTACCACGCCATTCTCCACCTATCAAATCTTTAGAGTCCATCTTAATATTGACACCATATCCATCTCTCATATGAGATGCATATCCAGAACGCCACATATAATAATTTCCGTTCTTTCCATTAGAAACTCCTGTTCCATTAATACTATCTAATATGGCTTGATACTGAGAAGCATGCGCTGGATCAGAATCTCTCATTCTTGTTAATGGTTCAATATATGCACTTGCATAATTCTTATATCCTACCTCATGGTTATAAGGACGATATCCTAAATATAATTCTATAATATCTCCTCTAATTGTCCAACTTGTTCCTTCTAACATAAAGTCAGCCATTCTATCAACAACTTCTTGTCCTAATGCAAATTGAGTTCCTCTCAACATATAAATCCAAAAACTCATATCTCTAAACATTGATAAACCATATCCATTAGAATAGAATTGTTTACCATGCATATAAAAACTATTGTCAACTTGAATAGCTTCTTTTGTTGTATCATCTAACTGAACAGTCAAACAATTTGCAAGATGAGTATCAATAACTTTTCTTAAATCAGTAGCATTTTCTTTAATAAGATTATAATAAATGTGATTTTGTGTATACCACATATAATTTTGTCCAGAATTTCCTCTACAATCAGGTGCCTTCTTAATTAATGATTCTAACATAAAGTTAACTGCATCATCACTCATAATTCCATCCATAAACAAGGCAATTCTAGCAAATCTTAATTGCACACCAATTTCATTTTCCCACCAGTTATCTGAATGTGGATTGACTTTTTGCCAATGTGTAATGGCATTATTCAATTTAGTAATCACTTCTGAGTTACCTTTTAATTTATTTCCATCTTTATGATATGCAAGTGCAATAGCTTGCATACGGTCTAATGCAAGATATGGATCCCAAGCTCTACCGCTGTTAGCATTAGTTGTTGACGCATAATCAACATCATCAAATGTTCCATCATCTTTCATTATTTTTAAATAATCTTCTGCTTTAGATACATAACATGTTTCAACTTTTGCACCATCATCAATGGTATCAAGACCAAGAAAATATTCCTTTAATCTTTCCTTGATAGTTGTGAAATCACCTGCTCTACTATCAATTGCAAAAACTTGATATGATTGTGATGTTATTAAACTTAAAGACATCATCATACATAACATGATTTTTGTTAATTTCTTTAACATCTCGTTCCCTCCTATATCATTTGCGTAAACCCTTACACCTTACATCGATATTATCCTAACTTTTTACTTGAATTTCAACTTTTATTCACTTGAAAAACAGTTTCTTTAAGTTTTTTTCGTCATTCAAGAAAATATTTTTATAATTTTTCCCTTTATAATTGCTTTAGATAATTCATTTCTATTCATTCTTATCTTCAAAAAAAGGTAATTTAAAATCTGGCGTTGTAGGGGGACCCCTTTAAAGTTTATACGTTGCTTTTAAAAGTAGCCTTTAAATTTTAGCGTGGTGCCTTTTTTGTATATAATAAAACCTTCATGTTAGAATATCT
>CATOPA010000041.1 GCA_951801965.1 uncultured Erysipelotrichaceae bacterium
GGTGGTAAAGATTCATCTGATGATAAAGAAAAAGCTGTTGTTACTGAATTTTTTGAAGCATTTAAGGCAGGAGATTTAAATAAAGTTGCTGATTTATGCTCAAAGGATTCAAAAGATTTAGGTGAATTCCAAAGCATTATTGATGAAATGGATTCTTTCGCTGATGCAGAAACTTATGGAGAAACATTTGCTAAGGAAGCACAATCTTTTGCTTCTGAAGTTTATAAAACATTATTTGTAACTTATGAAGTGACAAATTCTAAAAAAGATGGAGATAAATATGTTGTTACTGCTAAAGCAACTCTTAAAGATTTCAGTGATATTGATTTCAATAGTGCTGAATTAACAAAATTAACAGAAGATTATCAAAAAGAAAATTTAGCTGAACTTCAAAAGATTTATCAAGAACAAGGTCAAGATAAAATGATGGCAAAGATTTATGATGATTTAAGTGGTAAAATGTTTGATATCATGAAAAAACAATTAAAAGATGCTGAAGAAGTCAAAGAAGAGATTCAATTCACTGTTGTTGAAGAAGATGGACAATTAAAAATTTCTAAAATCGCAGAATTTAAAGCATAAAAATGATTAATTTAAATTAATCTGTAGCAGTGAAGTGATACTACTTATAAAATTAATGTGTGGTTATTTTCATTATCAACTATCACAAACAACTTTATGGAATTTATGAATAATGGGAAATGGTTTTATTACTGTTTTCCATTTTATTTATAAAAGAGACACTAAAATATCATAACTCTATGATTGTTTAAATTGTTGAACTATTTCATTTCATTATTTAATTGGAAAAAGATAGACTTATCAATAATTGAAGAAAATTTTAATACATAAATATATTGCTCAATAATTGGAAAACATGAATAAATATAAAACAGTGATTTAATTGATAAAAATTTTAAAAAGTAAGAGTAAATATATTATAGGATATGTGAAAATAATTTGACTTTTAAAATGGTTTATTTATTTCAAAATTTTAAATGGAACTGACAAAAACAAGTTTATATGTTAAAATAAAATTAGAGGTGAACTTCAATAATAACAAAAATAAGTAGAAAGAAGGCAAGGAGGTATTCTCATAATTATGAGTTAAATGATTTTGGATACCTTAAAATGATACGAAAAGAAAAATTACTTTATATTTGTTAGTTGCAAGTGCATTTATTTTCCTTATTAATAAAAGTTCAATTGATGCAAAATATGATGATAAAAGTGCATATGGTGTGATTACTGTAGATTTGGATAATCTTCAAGAAGGTAGTACTATAGTATTATTTGAAGATAATACTGAAAATTATAAAGTTGTTGTAGATGTTTTACCATGTTATCATACAACAACTTATTCTTCAGGAAATTCTGGATGGAGTAGTCAGATGCCAACAGGAAGAATTTTGAGATTATATCCTCATATAGAGGGAAGTCAAGCTGGACATAAAGAAATGGGCTTTTATGAAGATGTAATAATTAAAGATGGTACTACAACTATTCTAAGTGTGTATGACCCAATAATTCAAACTGGATTTGGGATAAGTGTTAGTGAAGGACCACAATTATCTATCTTGAATAAAACAGCTACTACAATAACTGCAAAAGCAAGTCTAACATGGGTAAGCCAATCAATAGTTTTTGGGATAAAAAGTAATAATTATCTAACATCTGAGTTTAATAAAAGTGGCCAAATGAAACTATCTTGGAAGTTTCAGGACTAGTGAATGAGAAAGGAACATATAATATATGGAAAAAAGTATAAAAAAATATTATATATAATAGCAGTTGCTTTGTTTTTTAGTTGCTTTATTAATCCTATACATATATATGCAAAAGAAGAACATATTAAAAGCTTGGTGATTGATTTAAATGAGATGGAATCTGGTTCATATGTTTTTTATGAAGATGCAGATAGTGGTTATAAGATTATAATAGATATTATAGATCAGTATAACAATATTATGTTAATGGATTATCATAATTCGGGGTGGAGTGGTGGAACAATACCTGGACCTACAAGAACATTATATCCACATGTTAGTGGTGGAAATTTTGATGGTACAGGATTTTATGAAGATGTTAAAATTTCTGGAGGTGTTGAAATTATAAGTGTATATAATGCTAGTATTAAGAGGCCATCAACTTATAATATTTCAAATGTAAGTTGTAAAATTTTGAATAAAAAAGCATCATCTTCTCCAGCAAAGGCAACCTTGTCATTTAATTGTTATTATACGATTTTCGGACCTGGTGGGTATAATGAAAGTTGCTATTTGAGTAGTGAAATAAATAAAAATGGACAATTTAAAGTGATATGGAGGCTTCCATAAAAATGAATAATTTCATGAAAAAAATATTAAAAATTATATTTTATTTAGAAATTTTATGTTTGATTCTTCTAGTTGTATTAAAATATGATTTCTTTGTAAAAAGCTATTTTTTCTTGATTTGTATGTTTATGATAACAGGATTTATTTGGTTAATCATCTACTTTGTAGAACAGAGACATTAAAAATAAATATATTTAAAAGGTATTAATAAAAGATTTGATAGTTCCTTAGTTCTAATTTACTTGATTGATAATGAAGATATCAAATATTTTACTTTGAAAAAGACTGTTTAAAAGTCTAAGGATGAGATTGACCTCAATCTCATCCCTTTTGATGATAAATAACGAATATTAGTAAAAAGCTACAGAATACTTTAAATAATTTTGTGCAAATGTCTGCTCAGTGAAACCTTAATATATCAACTATAATAAATATAGTATGTTTTTAAATATTTTAATAATATTATAAAAACAGAGCTATAATAATATATCCAATAATTCTTTTAAATCATGAATAATATAAGTTATTGGGAGACTTTGTTCATTTTTTAAAGAATTTGGATTGAACCAGCAAGTATCAATATTAGCATTTATTCCACCTTGTATATCACTTGATAAAGAATCACCTATAATAAGGGTGTCTTTAAGCTCAAAATGAGGAATCTGCTCAAAACAATAATCAAAAAACTCCTTTTTAGGTTTTTGATATCCTATTTTTTCTGAGATAAAAATATTCTTAAAATAAATGTCAATACCTGTTTCTTTTAAACGACGATATTGAGTTTCAGCAACACCATTAGTCACAATATATAAATCAAATGATAAAGATAATTGTCTTAAAATATCATGAACAAAAGGTAATAAGTAAGCTCCATTACCAAGTTCTCTTTGATACTCATCTTCAAAAAGAATACCATCTTCATGAATATCAAATTCTTTAAAGAGCTTAACAAAGCGACTATAAACAACAGTTTTTTTATCAATTTTTCCTTCTTCATATGCTTTCCATAAAGAAGAATTAATATGTTCATATCTTTCTCTCATTACATTGGTTAAAGGAATATTGAATCTTTGAAATGTTTTTTTCAAAGCCGTCTCTTCACTTTTTTGAAAATCTAGTAATGTTCCATCAGCATCAAATAATAGTATTTTGTACATAACAACCTCCAATACATTATATTATATATGATTTTTATATAAAGATAAACATAATATAGAATTTCATACATAAAATGAATTGGTGATAAAATGGAAATTAAACCTACAAAAATGACAACACAAATTTTAACAACAATTATTAATGAAAAACCATGCGCTTATGCTTGTATGTTAGGAGAAGACATATGTGGAACAGTTTGTTTTTATGATTACTTGCAAGGCACTCTTATGATTTATGAAATACAAGGTTTACCAAAAAGAGAAAATGGTGGATTCTATGGTTTTCATGTTCATGAAGGAGAATTATGTGGATTTCATGATGCAACTCCTTTTGAATCAACAAAAGGACATTATAATCCAATGAATGTCGATCATCCTATGCATTTAGGAGATTTACCACCATTGTTTGCAACAAAAGGAAGAGCATGGGGAATAGTGTATATTGATAAATTTCAGTGTCAAGAAATTATTGATAGAACACTTGTTATTCATGAGGATGCTGATGACTTTCATACACAGCCTTCAGGACATTCAGGAAATAAAATTGCTTGTGGAGAAATCAAAAGATTTCAATGCTAAATGTATATTTACTCCAAAAATGAACAGTCTATATATATGGAGGTAGAAAAAATGAAAAAAATATTTGTAGCAATGATGTGTTTGTCTTTACTGACTGCATGTTCTCAAGATAACAAAACAGCAGATAAAGACAATAATCTTTCTAATGATATGAACAATGCTGTGGAAGATATTGAAGATACAGCTAAAAGTTGGTATGGTAATTTTGAAAATGCATTGAAAGACAATGAGATTTCATATGCTTCAAAAGAAGCCCTTGATGGAACTTCAATAGGAGCAGCAGAAGGCTATCGATATACGATGGATAATGGACAAATTGATGTCTATCGCTATGAAGATGGTGATGACTTCAGAAAGATTATGAATGATAAGAAGTTGGATATTGATGGAAAAAGCCAAAATGTTGAGATTAATGATCATTATGTCATTGTATCGGATGGATTATCTGACAATATCTTAAACATTTTTAGAAATTTAAAATGATGTAGAAATACATCATTTTTTTCGTTATAATAATTTTGGTGATAAGTATGGAAAAAATTAAAGAAGTGATTGTTGTTGAGGGCAAGACAGATACAGCTATTATCAAAAAATTATTTGATGCTGAAACTATAGAAACACATGGTTTAGCTATTGATGAAGGAACATTGAATCTTATAGAGGCGACTCAACGTACCAGGGGAGTCATTGTATTGACTGATCCAGATGTGCCTGGAATGAAAATACGTCAACTGATAATAGAAAGAGTTCCAAATGCAAAACATGCATTTGTTGATAAAAAAGATGCTATAGGAGAAAAGAAGTTAGGTATTGCTGAAGCAAGAGAAGAAGCCATTATTGAGGCACTTAAAAATGTTGTTACATTTTCTCAAAATAAAGAAACAATTTCTTGGCAAGAATTTATTTCTTTAGATATTATCGGAGATAAAGAAAGAAGATTAAAAATTTATGATACCTTTCATTTAGGATATGGAAATGCAAAGACACTTTTTAAAAGACTCAATATGGCACAAATTACAAAAGAAGATATTTTAAAAAGATGTGGTTAAAAAAGCGAAGATTTGAATGATCTTCGCTTTAAGCATTTTTAGTTAAATAAATTTTTTTTACATTAGAAATATTGCAAAGATTTGTACTTTGGCTCAATGCTTTCCATACAACCAAAGAAACAACAAAATCCACAGCACTATGAATAATAGTACCTACACCAACAAGTCCAAAGACCATATAACAGAATGCTTGAATATCCATTCCAGCACCATAATAAAATGGAATAACGACTATCATTTCTCCAATAGCATGAATGAGTGCAATAAAGAAATTAAAACCTAAAGTCTTAACAGGCGATTTGAACAAATCGGCGTGGTTTTGAATATATGTAGCGCCTACAAATGCCCAGACAATGTGCGATAAAGCACGTAAAACAACAACATCAGGAAAACCAGCTAAATAGAAACCTAAAGTTGTTCCTAATGCGACAGCTATACTTACATTAGGTGATACAAATAATCCTATCATAATAGCAACATGAGATGCTAATGTAAATGACATAGGTCCAATAGCAATCTTGATTGGTGAAATCATAGGAATGACGACTCCTACAGCAATCAATAGTGCAGATAATGTCATTGTCAATATTTTCTTATGTGTATTCATAAATACTCCCCCTTATATAGATAAGTGTCATGACACATATCATGACCTATATTATATACTTTCATGAATATCTGTCAAGAAGAATATTATGATTAGGAAATATAAAATAAAAAGGCTTGATAAGATATCAAACCATATTATAAATATTATTTTTATATGGGGTGCAATGAATCCATTTATTTCTCAAATAAATAACCCTTTGTTTTTAAAGATTCAACAATGCGTTGATATGTGTCAAGATTTGTACAACGAACAGTATGAAGATGAAGCCCATCGGTAAGTTGACTTAATGGTTTTGCTTGATTATCATTTACTTTCTTTAAAAATTGATCAACATCATATCGTGAAGAAAGGTGAAGTTCACCTGTTAATTGTCCATAAAGAGGATGTTCAACAATAACATCAACAATATATCCCCCTAAGTCAACAATTGTATAAAGTTCATCAGATAGATCTTTTTTTTCATGTTTCACTGCAAGAACATAAGTACATTCATCATTATTTTGATGAAGAACATATCCTCTTGGTGTCGCAATAATACGTGTACCAGCTGCACGTAAAAGTGCAACATCTCCAACAATAATCTGGCGAGAAATACCAAAAATTTTTGCAAGTTTGCTTGCTGAAATAGGTTTGTCACTTTTTTTAATCATTTCTACAATTTTATTTCTTCTATCCATTTTATACACCTCTATATGCATTATAAAACAAAAATCAAAAAAAAGAAATCATTTCTTACCTACACATTTTCATGAACTTATTTTGACTTCATATATTGAATGTTATATACTATTTTTAGGTGATGAAATGAAAGATATAGCAAAACAATCAAATACATTATATTTATTAGAAAAGTATAAATTAAAGGCAACAAAAAAGTTTGGTCAGAACTTTCTTATCGATTTCAATACAGTTCAAAAGATAGCTTTTTCTACCAATATCGATAAAGAAACATGTGTCATAGAAATAGGGCCAGGACTAGGAGCGTTAAGTGAGCAATTATCATATCAGGCAGGCTATGTCATCTGTTATGAAATAGATACTCGTTTAAAAAATGTTTTAGAAGAAACTCTAGGTGAATTTGATAATATAAAAGTTATTTTTCAAGATTTTTTGTCAGTTTCTTTAAAGGAAGTTGTTGATCAAATGAAGAAAAAATATAAGAAAGTTTGCATTGTTTCAAATCTTCCTTATTATATTACAACAGATATTCTTGAATTTGTTCTGTCCTCAGGTGCAAAAATTGATAGTATTCATACTATGGTTCAAAAAGAAGTTGCATTAAAACTTGTAGATTCCCATTATGTGAGTCCATTAACATTATTGATTCAAAGTTTAGGAACAATATCTTTAGATATGATGATTTCTCGTCATGTTTTTCACCCTTCACCAAGGGTAGATAGTGCTATTATTTCTATTCATATAGAAAGAGATTACTGTAATCATCTTGATAAACTCTTGAAAAAAGCATTTACACAAAAAAGAAAAACAATTTATAATAATCTCAAAGAGCTGTTTTTAGAAGATACAGAAAGTATATTAGAAAAGTGTGGTATTCAAAAACAGAAAAGACCAGAAGAAATAAAAATAGAAGAGTACATTGCCCTTACAAAATATTTATAATATCATATCATATAATGGTGATTATATGGAAATAGGAGATTATGTTGTTAGAAAAAAATACAATAGAGATATTATCTTTGAAATCTTTGATATAAAAGATAATGTCTATTATTTAAGAGGTGTTGAATTAAGGCTTATTGCTGATAGTGACTTAGATGATTTAGAATTGAGTGAAATTCAGCCTCATGTAGAAAATCAGTTTAGTTTGCATAGACATCCTATGATTAGAGGAAAAGTCTTACATTTAGATGGGGATCAAAAATACTTAAGTATGTGTGAAAAAAAGTATAAGGAGTTAAAGATAAAAGCAGATTGCTATTATATGAGAGAAAATGAAATGAAAGATAGAGTTATTGAACTCTTAGATAAACATAAACCTCATATATTAGTTATTACTGGGCATGATGCATTAAGGAAAGGTAGAGATAAAGGAGAACTTCAAAATTATCAACATTCTTCAGATTATGCACATGCTATAGCGAAGGCAAGAGAGTATCAATCTGATAAAGATGCACTCATTATTATTGCTGGAGCTTGTCAGTCATATTATGAACTTTTATTAGCTTCTGGGGCTAATTTTGCTTCAAGTCCAAAACGTATGAATATACATGCGTTAGATCCTGTTTATGTGGCAAGTTTGGTAGCTAATGAAAGTGTAAGAAATTATTGTGACATAGAAGATATTATTAATCACACATCTCATAAGCAAAGTGGGATAGGTGGAATAGATACAAAGGGAGTTGCTAGAAAAATATATCCAACGAAAGGGTGAGATTCATGAAGATAAGAGCATATGCAAAGGTCAATCTTGCATTAGATGTAGTTAGAAAAAGAGAAGATGGATATCATGAATTAAAGATGATCATGGCTCCTATTACTTTACATGATTTGATTTATATTCATCGTATTCCTAAAGGAATAGAAATTCTTTCTAATAGTTATCGTATGCCTACTGATGAAAGAAATATTATGTATAAAGTGGCTCAAATTTTAATAGAGAGATATCATATTCCCTCAGGAGTTCAAATTCAAATCTATAAACATATTCCAACTCAAGCTGGCCTTGCTGGGGGAAGTGCTGATGGTGCTGCTGTACTAAAAGCGATGAATCAAATGTTTCATCTTCATCTCTCACTTGAAACATTGGCTCAAATTGGTAAAGAGGTAGGAGCAGATATTCCATTTTGTATTTATGAGAAAATGGCAATGGTAGAAGGAATTGGGGAACAATTAGAGTTTATTGAAAGTGACTGGAACTGTTATCTTTTATTGGTGAAACCTAAAAAAGGTGTATCTACAAAAAGATCATTTCAAATGTTAGACCTTAAAAACGCTGTGCATCCTGATATAAATAAGATGAAAAAAGGTATTGAAAGTCATGATTATCAGGCGATTATAGAAAGTTTAGGAAACACATTGGAATCGCCATCTATTGAAATGGTTAATGATATTGATATGATAAAGAAGGAAATGATAGATTTAGGCTTTGATGGTGCTTTAATGTCTGGAAGTGGGTCATGCGTTTTTGGTATGACCAATGATAAAAATCTCCTTAAAAAGGGATATTTATATTTTAAGGAAAAGTATAATTATGTGAGGATGACAGAAATTTTAAGAAAAGAGGAAGAAAAATACTAAAATGAGCAAGTATTTCCTGTTTTCTCTTTTTTTTTGATTTAAATTTTGTTAGAATAATGGCGTTAAGGAGAGAAAAAAATGAAAGTATATGCTATCGTCTTAGCGGCTGGAAAAGGGACACGTATGAAATCCCAAAAACCAAAAGTCGTGCATGAAGTTTTATATAAGCCTATGATTAATCATGTTGTTGATGAATTAAAGGCTTTAGGTGTTGATGAAACAATTGTGATTGTTGGACATGAAGCAAAACAAGTAGAAGCAATTGTTGATGGTGTCACTTTTGTTTATCAAAATGAACAATTAGGAACAGGACATGCTGTTTTACAGGCAAGAGAAGCATTAGAAGGAAAAGAAGGAATGACTCTTGTTTTATGTGGTGATGCACCTCTTATTCGTAAAGAAACTTTACAAGGAATTATTCAGTATCATCAAGAGCATAAAAATCAAGCAACTGTTATGAGTGCTGATTGTGAAACAACAACACATTATGGACGTATTATTAAAGAAAATGGACAAGTCAAAGGTATTGTTGAATTTAAAGATTTATTAGATTGTCAAAAGGATATTACTGAAATGAATACTGGAGAATATTGTTTTGATAATCGGGCTTTGTTTGAAGCATTAAATCAAGTCACAAATCAAAATGCCCAAAATGAGTATTATTTAACTGATGTGATTGGTATTATGGATCAACAAGGATTACGTGTTGATGCTTATAAAATTGACGACTTTAATGAGGTTGGAGGAATCAATGATAGGTTGGCTTTAGCAGAGGCTACACAAATCTTAAGAGATCGCATCAATCGTGAACATTTATTAAATGGTGTGAATATCATTGATCCACAAAATACTTATATTGGTAGAGATGTTGTTATAGGGGCAGAAACAACAATTGAACCTGGATGTATTCTAAAAGGAAAGACAGTTATTGGAGAAAATTGTCATATTGGTCCATATTGTGAGTTTACAAATGTGATTGTTAAGGATTATGTTGATATTAAATTTTCTGTGCTTAGTGATTCTATTATTGAAAATGGGGTAGATATTGGACCATATTCAAGGCTGAGAACAAATTGCCATATTATGGAACATGCTCATTTAGGAAACTTTGTAGAGATGAAGAAGGCTGTCTTTGGAAAAGGAAGCAAAGCATCTCATTTAACTTATGTTGGTGATGCAGAAGTTGGGGAAGAAGTGAATTTAGGATGTGGAACAATCACTTCTAACTATGATGGAAAGAACAAGTCTCTCACAAAGATTGGTGACCATGCATTTATTGGCTGCAATTCTAATTTGGTTGCGCCAGTAACAATTGAAAAAAATGCATATATTGCTGCAGGGTCAACAATTACAAAGGATGTTGAAGAAGACGCAATGGCTATTGCACGAGCAAGACAAGTGAATAAAGAAGGATATAGTAAAGTTCTTGAAGAAGCTCGTATGAAAGAATTTGAAAAAAGAAATAAGGAGAAAAAGAAGTAACTATGAAAAACAACATTACTATCTTTGCTTTATCATCTAATCAGGATTTAGCAAAATCTATCGCAAATATTTTAGGAACAGAAGTAGGTAAAAGTAAGGTTCATCACTTTGCAGATGGTGAAATCTTAGTTGAAATTGAGGAGTCTGTAAGAGGAAAGGATGTTTTTATTGTTCAGTCAACTTCAAATCCAGTGACTGAAAACTTAATGGAAATATTAGTTTTAACTGATGCTTTAAAAAGAGCATCTGCTAAAGAAATTACTGCAGTTATTCCATATTTTGGTTATGCTAGACAAGATAGAAAGGCAAAACCAAGACAACCTATTACATCACGTTTAGTGGCTGATTTATTAACAACTGCTGGAGTAGATAGAGTTGTCACTGTGGACTTACATGCAAGACAAATTCAGGGATTCTTTGATATTCCTGTTGATGAAATGGAAGCTTTACCACTTATTTGTAGATATATTGAAAGTAAAGATATTGATGATTTATGTATTGTTTCACCAGATCATGGTGGAGCAACACGTGCAAGAAAAATGTCTGAAGCATTAGATTGTCCAATCGCAATTATTGATAAAAGAAGACCAAAACCAAATGTTGCTGAAGTTATGGGAATTATTGGTGATGTTACAGGAAAGAATTGTGTTATTATCGATGATATGATTGACACAGCAGGAACAATTGTTGCAGGTGTTTCAGTCTTAAAAGAAAAAGGTGCAAAAGATGTTTATATTGCTTGTACACATGGTGTTTTATCTGGACCAGCTGTTGAAAGATTACAAAACTGTGATGCAAAGGAAATTATTATTACTGATACAATTGCTATTCCAGAAGAAAAGAAATTTGATAAATTAACTCAAGTGAGTGTTGCTGAATTATTGGCACATACAATAGAAAGTATTGAAAATAATTTACCAGTAAGTGATGTTTTTACTCAATATGAATTCAAATCATTAAAAGTGTAAATATTGATTAAGTCATAAATTATTGAATGAGAAATGGATGATTTTCTGTTTTACAGCAAAGTTATCCATTTTTTCATATTCATATCATTATATGTTTTGAGTTGAGTTAAGTTGGAAAAAAATATTGAAAAAGTATTTTTTTGAATAAAAAAATTGTATTTTGGAACACTTTCTGTATGATAAAACATCTTTTGCTAAAATATGAGTATATATGATAATGTATAGTATATATGGAAAAGATGTGATAATTTTTTGTTAAATTAACAAATATAAATATTGCTATTTTTAAATAAATGTCAAAAAATGTAGACATAATGAGATAAAATCATTAAGAATATATTTAGAAATTTGACAAAGCAAAAAAAATCTGTTATGATTCGCTAGGGTGAAAGGAATGTTCTTCAATACACATAGTCATTTAAATAGTGAACAATTATATTCTTGTAGAGATCAATATATTTGTCATGCTCATGAAGCAGGAGTTGAATATATTGTTATAGCTGGATATGATTTGCTATCATCAAAAAAAGCTGTAGAGATTGCTAGAGAATACAAGAATATTTATGCAACAGTTGGCATTAGTCCTAACGATTGCTTGAATGTTAATGATGATGAAATACGTGAAATTGAAGCTCTATTACAAGACCCATGTGTTGTTGCTTTAGGTGAAATCGGGCTTGATTATTATTGGGATGATGTTCCCCACCATCAACAAAAAGATATTTTTATAAAGCAAATTGAGATTGCAAAAAAATATAACAAGCCTATTGTTATTCATGCTAGAGATGCTTATGAAGATACTTATAATATCTTAAAGCAAACAGCACACCGTGGCATTATGCATTGTTATAGTGGATCAGTAGAAATGGCAAAGAGATTTATAGAAATTGGATATGAAATTTCTTTGGCTGGACCAGTGACATTTAAGAATGCAAAAGTACCAAAAAGTGTTGCGGAAAATATTGGTATTGATCATTTGATGATCGAAACAGACTGCCCTTATTTAACACCTCACCCATTTAGAGGAAAGTTGAATGAGCCAGCAAATGTTGTGTATATTGCCCAGGAAATAGCAAAGCTAAAGAACATGGAAATAGAAGACGTTGCTAGAATCACAACATTTAATGCCAAAAGAATGTTTGGGATTAAATAAGGAGGATATTTATGTTACAAAAAGCTAAGGAAGTTATTGTCTCGGCGAACAGCCGAACAAAAGGAATTTTAGCTGTTGCTTGTGTGTATTTTATTATCACTTTAGCAACAATGAGTGCAGGAGCCGTTAATCAAATTAAGAATTTTATTCCAACTGTAGATATACAGTTAAAAGATGGAGTACAAGATACAAAGGATTATTTAGTTAAACAGGATACTGTTGAAAATGTTTTAACTGAATTAAGTATTAATTTAGGAAAAAATGATAGCTTAAATAAAGAAAAAGGCTATGTTGTTCAACAAAAAGATATTATTGAAATTACAAGAGTAGAAACAAAAACAATTTTTGTTGAAGAAGATATTCCTTACTCAACAGTAAAAAAAGGTTCAGGATCATGGACAAAAACTGTTGAACAAAAAGGTCAAAATGGTAAAGTGAAAAAGACTTATCTTGTTTCATATGCAAATGGTAAAGAAGCAAATAGAAAAGTTATCAAAGAAGAAATTATCAAGGAACCAGTTGATCAAGTGATCAGATATGGTGGTGTAAGCAAAGGAACAACATTTGTTGGAAGATTGACAACATATGGTGGAGATTGTTATGGTTGTTCAGGGCGTGCATCTTCAGGTGTGAAACTTTCACCAACAACAGGAGTTAATAATACAAATTCACCTTATTTAACATATAAGGGTAAAAAATATTATTGTTTGGCTGCTGATCGATCAATTCCTTTTGGAACAATTATTAAAATTTCTAATCACAACTTAAGTACAAGTGATACAATTTATGGAATTGTTGTAGATCGTGGTGGAGCAATCAAGGGAAATAAAATAGATATATTCCAAGGTAGCGAAGGCTCTAGCAATAAGTATTTTGGAGGAGGAACTTCTTATAATACTCGATTTGAAATTGTTTCATTAGGAAGTGGCAAAGCAAGCTTTTGGAGATAAACATTTCAATATATACTTATAAAGCAAGATTGTTATACAATTATTTAAATGATAAAAAGGATTATCTATAAAAGTTAATCCTTTTTTTGTTTATAAACAACATTTCTTATTGGGTATTATTGAGAATTTGAATACTATTCTTATACAAGATAATGAAGTTTCATTATTAAACTAACAAGATAAAACTTCTATAATATCTTCTTCATTTTCTACATCAAAAATATGTATTGTTAATTGCTCTAATTGATCATATGTACTTGTTTGTATCTTGATTTCTAGCTCTGGGGTTAATGATCCTAACTTTTGTTTAAGTAATTGAACTAATGTATACACTTTTTCTTCAAGTTTTCCTTTATTTCTAATATTATCCATGATTTCACACATCTCTCTTCTTCCCTCCTGATTCTCTTTATAATATTTCACTCTGTTTCTTAAGACTTCATAATACATGTCTTCTGCTTTGTCACACATAAA
>CATOPA010000042.1 GCA_951801965.1 uncultured Erysipelotrichaceae bacterium
TAATGGTACAGTTCTTGAAGCTCTTGGATTTGCTTCTAACACATATACTTTGTTATCAGCAATCGCATATTGCATATTCATTAAACCTCGTACATTCATTTCTTTTGCAATTTTCATTGTATATTCTTTAATTGTTTGTAAATGTCTCATTGGAATATGCTTAGATGGCAATATACATGCTGAATCTCCTGAATGTATTCCAGCTAATTCAATATGTTCCATAACAGCAGGAACAAATACATTTTCTCCATCACTAATCGCATCTGCTTCACATTCCATCGCATTGCTTAAGAATCTATCAATTAAGATTGGACGATCAGGTGTCACACCAACTGCTGCAGCCATATATTGTCTTAATGATTCATCATCATAAACAACTTCCATTCCACGTCCACCTAATACATAAGATGGTCTTACCATTAATGGATATCCAATTCTTTTTGCTATAGCTAAAGCTTCATCAACATTAACAGCCATTCCTGATTCAGGCATTGGAATATCAAGTTTTTCCATCATTGCATTGAATAAATCTCTATCTTCAGCCATATCAATTGTTTCAGGTGTTGTTCCTAGGATATTCACTCCATTTTTCTTCAATTGTGCAGCTAAGTTTAATGGTGTTTGTCCACCAAATTGAGCAATGACCCCTAAAGGTTTTTCTTTTTCATGAATACTCAATACATCTTCTAATGTTAATGGCTCAAAATATAATTTATCAGAAGTATCATAATCAGTAGAAACTGTTTCTGGATTACAGTTAACAATAATTGTTTCAAACCCTAATTTCTTTAAAGCAAGTGATGCATGAACACAGCAGTAGTCAAATTCAATACCTTGACCAATTCTATTTGGTCCACCACCCAAAATCATGATTTTCTTTTTATCGCTAATTTGACTATGGTCTTTACCATTATATGTAGAGTAATAATAAGCATTGTCCTTTGTACCACTGACATGTACTGGTTCCCAAGCTTGACAAATTCCATAACTCAATCTTTCTTTTCTGATTTCATCTTCTTCAACATCTAAGATCTGACTTAAATATTTATCAGAGAATCCATTTTGTTTTGCTTGTCTTAAAACTGTTTCTGGAATTGTTTTTCCTTTATATGTTTTTAGTGTTTCTTCTTCTTCAACCAATTCTTTCATTTGTTCAATGAAATAATGTTTAATTTGAGTCAATTCAAACAATTCATCAACAGTTGCTCCTTTTCTTAAAGCTTCATACATAATAAATTGTCTTTGACTTGTTGGATATGTTAATTCTTTTAATAATTCTTCTTTGCTCATCTCATGGAAATTCTTTGCATATCCTAATCCATATTGTCCAATTTCCAATGAACGAATCGCTTTTTGGAAGGCTTCTTTATAAGTCTTACCAATACTCATAACTTCCCCTACAGCCTTCATTTGTGTTCCAAGTTTATCTTGAGCACCCTTAAACTTTTCAAATGCCCATCTTGCAAACTTAATCACAACATAATCACCATCAGGGACATATTTATCTAATGTTCCATATTTTCCACATTCAATTTCATCTAATGTTAAGCCTGCTGCCAACATCGCTGAAACAAGAGCGATTGGAAAACCAGTTGCCTTTGAAGCAAGTGCACTTGAACGTGAAGTTCTTGGATTAATTTCAATGACAACAATTCTATCAGTCTTTGGGTCATGAGCAAACTGTACATTTGTTCCTCCAATAACCCCAATAGATTCAACAATTCTAAAGGCTTGATCTTTTAATCTGTCTTGAACTTCTTGAGAAATTGTCAACATTGGTGCACTACAGAAAGAGTCACCTGTATGTACTCCTAAAGGATCAATATTTTCAATAAAACATACTGTGATCATATTGTTTTTTGCATCACGAACAACTTCAACTTCTAGTTCTTCCCAACCTAAGATAGATTCTTCAATTAAACATTGATGAACTAAGCTCGCTTGTAAACCACGTGTTACGACCGTCTTTAATTCTTCTACATTATAGACAAGTCCTCCACCAGCTCCACCCATTGTATAAGCTGGTCTAACAACTACAGGATATCCTAATTTATCTGCAATATCCAAAGCTTCATCAACAGTATTTGCAATTTCACTTCTTGCCATTTCAATATTCAAAGCATCCATCGCTTTTTTAAATTCTAAACGATCTTCTCCTCTTTCAATAGCATCAACTTGAACACCTAAAACTTTGACACCATATTTATCTAAAACACCAGCATTATTTAATTCAGCACATAAATTCAAAGCTGATTGTCCTCCTAAGTTAGGAAGTAAGGCATCTGGTCTTTCTTTTTCAATAATTTGTGTGAGTCTTTCTAAGTTTAATGGCTCAATATAAGTGACATCTGCTGTTTCAGGGTCTGTCATGATTGTTGCTGGATTGGAATTCACTAAAACAATCTTATAACCTAAACCTCTTAAAGCTTTACACGCTTGTGTTCCAGAATAATCAAATTCGCAAGCCTGTCCAATAATGATTGGTCCAGATCCAATGACTAATATAGTATTCAAATCTTCTCTTTTTGGCATAGTTAATCCTCCGTTTTCTTTATCAATATTTACACAAAAAAACATATCAATAAGAATGATATGTTAATAATAGAAATATAAAAGACAAGAATAGCTAGCATTTTTTAATAGAGTTTTGTATTCAAAATCCATCTTAAATTTCGCCATATTTCTCATCCTTTCTTTATTCTTATACAGTATAATAGAATATATACAATTATTCAAGTGTTTATAAAAAATTTTTTTAAAATTAATAAAAAATAATTGGCTTCATTTTTTAACCCTTGATTTTTTTAACATAAATTTATAAACTATGTTATAATTGAGATGAAAGTGAGTTGATAGAATGAACTATAAACAAATAGATAAATTAATTTTTAAATATATATTAGTGATTACAGGATTGATTATTCTTTTTATAAAGTTAGATACAGTCCTTGCCGTCTTAACGACAATCATTAAATCATTTTCTAATATTTTCTTTGCTGCTATGTTAGCTTATGTTGTTAACATTATTATGAGTAGGATTGAAAAACTATTAGAAAAAACAAAGCATCCTACAATTATCAAACTTAAAAGAGCTCTGAGTTTGATTTTATCTCTTATTCTTATTTTTTTCATATTCTATTCTTTAATTAATTTGGTTGTTCCTGAATTTTTAAAAGCAGTGAGTGTTTTAACAAATGTTTTACCAACATACTTCGAACAGTTGAAAGATTTCTTAACAAAGGTTTTTGCTGATATTCCTAATATTTCAAATGCTATTGAAAATCTTTCTATTGATTGGCAAAGTGTCATCTCTAATGTTCTTTCTTTTGCAGGGAATGGTATTGGAAGTGTTATAGATACGACATTTAATGTTGTGACTATGGTAACAAATAGTTTATTTAATTTTCTTTTAATTTTTATATTTTCTATTTATATCTTAGTTGATAAAGAACGTTTTAAAAGACTTTATTATCGCTTGACAAAATTATATTTGAAAGAATCTCAACAAAAGAAATTAAATCAATCTTTGTTGATTATTCATCAATCATTTAGTTCATTTATTGGTGGTCAGTGTATTGAAGCAACAATACTTGGTTCTTTATGCGCTCTTGGAATGATGATTTTAAGAATGCCTTATGCATTAATGATTGGAACACTTGTTGGAACGATCAATATTATTCCTGTTGTAGGGGCTTATATTGGTGGTGCTATTGGTGTTTTTATGGTTTTTACAGTCAGTCCTAAACAGGCACTTGTCTTTTTAATTTATTTGTGTATACTTCAACAAATTGAAAGTCAAATTATTTATCCTAGAGTTGTTGGCAATTCTGTAGGATTACCTGGAATTTATGTTGCTGCTTCAGTTATGGTTTTTGGTACATTAGCTGGTATTCCAGGAATGTTCTTAGGTATTCCTATTGTTGCAAGTGTCTATAAACTTGCTCGCATATATATTCAAAATAAAGAGAAACAACTAGAAAAAGCTCATCAATCAACTTCATAAAGTATACCGTTCTTTTTGATTATGTAAGATAAAGAAGTAGTATTCTATAGCTATGATTGGAGTGCATATACGCCATGGTAAAATCTTTATCGTCACAATTCATAGAAGAATTGCAATAATCATTATGAGAATAAGATACTCGTTCTCGTTTAGCTTAGACTCCATTATAAACTAGACCAAAGATTAATTCTGCTGACAGCTCCATCGTCAGCATTTTTAGTGCTGATATGTTTGAATATTGCCAGCGGTCTTCAAGACAAAAGATAGACTATTAACACGTTCAAAAACTCGGTGTATTCTACCTTGATCAAACAGGGCCTGATTATCTTTTGCGAAACTAGGCGAAACAGTCAATGGCAGACGAAGCCCATTCATTTTGGCTGTTGACTGTTTTGACTGGGTTTGCCTTATATCCAACATTGTTTAGATTGACAAATGCTTCTTTGCTTTGCTGACACTTTTGATGTAATAAACCAACAATTTCCAACATCCACTCCCAATGATATACAGAACGATCCCTATGACGATGCAAATAATAAAAGCAACTACTGGATTTTCAATCCCAGAAATACCAATATAATTAGCATAAGGAATACCCAAATTTAATAATTCATCAATCAGTTTAACAGCCCCTATAATAGGAGTAGCTATCCCACAAATAATAAATACTGGAGCGCAGATGACAAGAATTGGAATAACAAACAGTCCAGAAAGACTCACAAGACTGTAATAGGCACAGATTGCAAGAACTCTATTCCAGCTAAAGGAATGACCTTTCGCAATCAAATCTCCTAAATAGGCTTTTGCCAACTCCTTGGCATCACCCATTCGTTCAATGATTTCTTCTGCGGTTTTTCCATTTCTTTGCAATTCAAAAATTTCGCTCTCAATCTCTTTCACAATATCAACACGCTCAGATACTGGCAAAGGTTTCAAATATTTTTCGATTTTTTCAAGATAATCATTTAAAATTTTATTCATAGTCTTATTCTCCTTTAATCTCATTGATTGAATTTAACAAGTTATTCCATTCTTCAGACATAACAGAAATATATTCAAGTCCTTTGTCTGTAATAGAATAATACTTTCTTGGTGGTAGCCCCTCTTTACTTTCCTGCCATGAGGACGAAACAAACTCTTCTTTCATGAGCCGTCTGAGTAGTGGATAAATTGTATTCTCTTTTGCAGATAGAATAGGATATTTTTCTAATGTACTGATAATTTCATATCCATAGGATGGTCGCTGCTTTATCATTAGCAGAATACAAAACTCAAGTGTTCCTCGCTTAATTTGGGATTTCCAATCATCGATATTCATTATTACACCTCCTGTATATATCGTACAACACAGTACATCATATGTCAATAGTATATTAAACTATAGGGTGATTTTGTCTGCCAAATTCTTGTATATTACTTTATATCACCTAAACACTACCATTAAATAGAAAGATGAGAGTGATTGTGTCATGACCAAAATTGTAAGAAAATCCAAACTTTTCTGAAAACCACTTGATGATAAAATATTGTTATAGAAAAAAGTGTTGAATTTTATTTTATGAAATCCAACACTTTCTTTTTAAGAAATAAGTTCATTTTTGATAAAGAAAGTCAAAATATAATATTTATTTTTTAACCTTTTATTCAAAATATTGTAGTACTGACAGTCTATCTCTTGCCTTCGTTTTTTTCTTTACCATATATAAACATTATAAAAGAGCTCATAATTATATCTTACTATACATTATTTTTAATTGCTTTGAATTGACTTCATAACATAATAATAATTCTGTATTATTCTTTTTAAAAGTCTTAAACCAATATTCATCATTGAATCTTGGTAAATAATCATTATCAACACTTTCTTGATTTTGAGCTTCTATTTCATCAATATAATTCGACATCTCTTTTTCAAACTCTAAAGATTTTATTTTATCAAACTGATCAAACTCATCAGTATATGACTTCACTTCATAAACTTCATATCGGAGTCCATCTCCAAACCATTGATCTTGAGGTTTTAATGTATATAATTCTATCATTTGAGATGGTAAAGACATATCAAAACTTTCTTCATATCTATGCCAATCCTTTGTCATTATGAATTGGTAAACAATAGGAAACATAAGTCCAATAACAACAACTACAGCAATTATTCTTTTTTTCATATTCTTGTTCCTTGTGCTTTAAGCATCCTTTCTTTTGATTTATATATCAACAATGTATTTTTATGAATAGAGTCCCCCCCTTTTCACATGAATTCCTATATATTTTCATATATACATTGATATATCTTTTTCATCTCTCAATACTATTGTTTTTAGCAAGCAATAATCATCATAGAGTCATGCTAATACACTTTCCTCTGTTCATTTTATCATAACATAAATATAATAAAATTTGTTTGTTATAGCAGCGAACGTTGACTTTTGCGCAACGAACGTAAAAAAATTTTATATTTGACACAATACTTTCATCAATTATTATTGTACTTTTTCAACAATGAATTGATCATCAAATTCTAGATAGTGAAATTATATTTTATTGATACTAAAAAAAGCTAGCGATGCTAGCTAATTTATTCTTGTAATTGTATATCCTTTTTCACTAAATGTATCAATAATTTTATTGATATGTGCTTCTCCATTTGTTTCGCAAGTGACACGTAACTCCACTTCACTAAAACGTGCAAAGTTCTTAAACTGATTATGTTCTACACCTATAACATTTGCATTACATTCAGATAAGACATGTGAAACAAATTCCAATTCTCCAGGTTTATCTAACAATTGAACAGTAAATGTAAAGATTCTTCCTCTTGAGATCAATCCTTTATTAATCATAGAAGAAATAGACATCACATCAATATTTCCACCACTAATTAATGAAACAACTTTTTTATTTTTTTCATTGAGTTTCTTTAATCCTGCAAGTGATAAAATTCCTGAGTTTTCTGCAACTAACTTATGTTTTTCAACTAACAATAAAAATGCATCCATAAGTTCATAATCAGAAACTGTAATAATTCCATCAACATACTCTTTAATGTAATCAAATGTTTTTTCACCAATTTGCTTTACAGCTGTTCCATCTGCTATTGTAACAGCTTCTTTTAATGCAACAACTTGATCTTCATTAATAGCAGCCAATGCACTTGCTGCCCCTTCTGGTTCTACACCTACAATTTTAATTGTTGGTTTCAATTGCTTAGCTGCACAAGCAATTCCTGAAATCAATCCTCCACCACCAACAGGAACCAAAATAATATCAACATCTGGTAATTCTTCTAATATCTCTAAAGCAATTGTTCCTTGACCTTCAATAACATCTTCATCATCAAAAGGATGTACAAATGTATACCCATGTTCCTTTTGTAAATCACATGCTGCCTGATAAGAATCATCATAAACTTCTCCTGCCAAAACGACATCAGCTCCATGAGATTGTGTTGCTTCTACTTTAATCAAAGGTGTATGTTTTGGCATAACAATTGTTGCTTTCACACCTAATTTATGAGCTGCATAAGCAACCCCCTGAGCATGGTTTCCTGCTGATGAAGCAATAAGTCCTTTCTTCTTTGCCTCATCACTCATTTTTACAATTTTATTATATGCTCCTCTGATTTTAAAAGCACCAGTTCTTTGTAAGTTTTCTGGTTTAATATATACTTGATTTTTGCATTCTTTTGAAAAAACTTCACTATATATTAAAGGAGTAGGAATAATTACTTCATCAACTCTTTTTTTAGCTTCTTGAAATTGTTCTAATTTTATCATCATTTTTCCTCCATAATATACGCTTTATTATAACACGATTATTGACTTATTTGAATTGATTTTTTTCATTATCATAAATATAATCTATTCTTTTTAGTTTTTCTATAATTTCTTGTTTAGAAATATCAAGATCTTCACATAACATATCTAATGAATCATACTGATCTCTTAATTTCATATTTATAAAACTTAATAACATAACTGGATCTTGTGGTATCATTATTGAATCTCCTTTATTTTTTGTTGTAATGCATAAGCAATACCATCTTCATTATTTGATAGAGTTATCATATTTGCTCTTTCTTTGACTCCATCAACAGCATTGGCCATAGCCACTCCACAACCTGCATACTCTATCATAGATAGATCATTGTAACCATCTCCAAATGCCATCACTTCTTCTTGTTTTATACCTAATGACTTGGCAAGTCTATCAATAGACGCTGCTTTATCAATACCTTGTGCCATGACTTCTATAAAAAAAGGCGCACTTCTATAAATACTTAAATGATCTTCGTATGGTGCTTTAAATTGATCTAAAATACTTGCAACATATTCTGGTTTTCCTGTCAACAATACTTTTTGAAGGGGTTTATTCATATAATCTTTTAAACAATCTACCTTGATTAATTTCATATCATTAATAAATGTTTCTGCTTTTACATACTTATCATCAACATTTTCACTTAAAATGCAATCTCCCTCATATATCAAACATGTTAAATCAAATTTTTTAGCATGTTCATAGATACTCTTTGCATCATCACTACTTAAAGTCTGTTCATAAATCGTTTGATTTGTTTTAACACTAGATACTCTCGCTCCATTAAATGATAATAAATAACCATCATACTTATCTAACTGTAACTCTTTTGCTTCATAACGAAGTCCTGGTGTAGGTCTTCCAGAAGCCAAAACAATCTTTATTCCTAATTCTTGTGCTTGAATGAGTGTCTGAATTGTTTTTGGTGTGGTTTTATTCTGAGAATTTTTTAATGTTCCATCTAAATCTAATGCGATAAGTTTATATTTCATGATCCTCTTCCTCTCTTTTCTTTTTTAATTATAAACATATTTTTATATTTGTCTATTTATTTATGAATTGGTATAGATATAGAAATCAAATATTCTTTTAAATTTAAAGAGGTAAAATAATTTTGTATTTCATATTCATAAGCATCTCCACAGATTTCATACTGATTTTCATGAATAAAATCTAATAATTTATGATATGACTGTTCAATAGTGTCATAAAAGCCTCGATGTAAAATCGTTGCATAAGTTCCTTCTTTTTTTAAAAGATAGTGAGGATTATCGATAAAATGAGATATTTTTGTATAGTAAAGCTTTTCTTTATATTTTCTTAATAAAAGTCCTTTTTTCTCAATAATTGTTCCCATTGGTAACTCCTCTGTAAGATGAAGTTGTTGACATGTATGCAAATGCTGACTTGTATATTTGACCATATCATGATCTGTCATAGAAATATCAGGAAGTTTGATTGTAAATAAGTGTTCATTCTGACATTTTTCTATAAAAGGAATATTGTGAGGCTTTTTCATTCCATATTCTGTCATTTCTTTGGCCTGAGATAGACGATATTGCATATCATTGATTTTTTGTTTTTCTTTTTCTAAATCATTATATTTTTGTTCTAGAAGTTCAATGAATTTCTGATTATTTCTTTCTTCCATGAATTTTTTGATATCTTTTAAAGACATCTTCGTTTCTTGTAATACTTTAATGAGATCAAATTCAAAATACTGTTTTGATGAATAATAACGATAACCATTTTCTTTGATATATTGAGGAATTAATATTCCTATTTTATCATAATGAAATAATGTTTCTTTTGTTGTATGGCATAATTTAGCAAATTCTCCTGTTGTATAATATGTTTGATAATATTGTGACATTTCATTTTCTCCTTGACTATAGGCTTACCCTATAGTTTATGATATCATAGGGGTGATAAAGAATGAATATAAAAAAATTATTTTTTAAATATACTGGATTAAGCATGTTTTCAACAATAGGCATGTCATGTTATGTTTTGGCTGATACATTGTTTATTGCGAATGGAGTAGGAACTTTAGGATTGACTGCTTTAAATCTTGTTTTACCTATTTATAATATAATTTTTGGTATTGGTATCATGCTTGGTACTGGTGGCGCAACACGTTTTTCTATTTTTATGAGCCAAGATAATCATAAAGCAAAGGACTATTTCTTTTATGCTATTGTTTTGGGGCTTTGCTTTTCTATTCCTTTTGTTATTATTGGTCTTTGTTTTCCTGAAACAATTGTTTTCCTTTTAGGTGGTAATACAGAAGTTTTAGAGATAGCTTCTCTTTATTTGCGTACTTTTATTATTTTCACACCGTTTTTTATTTTGAATCATATTTTTGTCATATTTATTAGAAATGATCAAAATCCTACACTCGCAAGCCTTGCTATGTTTTGTGGAACATTGTTTAATATTATTTTCGATTATATTTTTATATTTCCATGTCAATTAGGAATGTTTGGAGCAGCACTTGCGACTGGTTGTTCACCTATTGTGAGTTTATGTATTTGTTTGCTTCATTTTAAGAAAAAAGATAATCACCTTTCTTTTCAACGTCATCATATTTGTATGCCTTATGTTATTGATATTATAAAAATTGGTATTCCTGCATTTATAACAGAATTGTCTAGTGGTATCATTACTTTTGCTTTTAATAAAGTGATTTTTGGTATTGGAGGAAATATTGCTATTGCAAGTTATGGTATTATTTGCAACTTAGCTATTGTCGTCATGTCATTGTATACAGGAATTGCTCAAGGTGTGCAGCCATTAATGAGTCAATGTTATGGACATCATGATGTAAAAGGTATTTCTTATTATTTAAAATATTCTCTTTTACTTTCTTTATTTATAAGTTGTCTGATTTATGGAATTGTTTGTATTTATCCAGATATGATTATTTCTTTCTTTAATAGTGAAGGAAATATAAAAATCATAGAAATGACAAGAAATGGTCTGATTCTTTATTTTAGTGGTTTCTTTTTTGCAGGGCTAAATATTATTTACATTTCTTATTTCACATCAACGCAAAAAATCCAACATTCTTTTATAGTTTCACTATTAAGAGGAGGGGTCGTGATTATTCCATTAGTTATCATATTTTCATCATTATTTTCATTGAGTGGTGTATGGATATCTTTTCCTATAAGCGAAGCTATGATTTTCATTATTGCTTATTTATTTTATAAAAAGCATCAATTCAAGGTATAAGAAAAGTGTAACATATGTTACACTTTTTTTATATCCAGCCAAAATATTGGCATGCATACTCTATGCCATCATTTTGACAATCCTTCGTAACAAAGGTTGCTAATTGCTTTAATTCGTCAATAGCATTTCCCATTGCAATACTTATAGGAGCTTGTCTTATCATAGACAAATCATTGTGTCCATCACCAAAAACAACTATATCTTTAACATTTCCTCCTACATATGCCATCATATCTAAAATACCTTTAAATTTATCATCTGGTTCTACAATAATACTGTACTCATGATATCTTGCATAATGAAGATCTGTTGTTTGAAAAGACTGCAAAGGATTTTTCTCTCCTTTTTTTAATGCAACATGTATTTTATGAATTTCATCAAACTGTTCATAATTAGCTTCTTCCATATAACAGATTTGAGCAAACCCTTGTATCTCTGGACACATTTCATTAAAATTTGAATAATGTGTGTAAACATGACCTGTTTGATCTACAACAACACCAAAGACAATATTCTTTTCAAGGCATTCTTTGATAAGACGCATCGCTTTTTGCTTATCCAAAGGTTTTTCATATAAAAGCTTTCCCTCAACAATTAAGCCATTTCCTCCACTACATACAATATGATCAATATGAGCAAGCTCGATCATTTCTTTTGCCATACGATAAGATCTTCCTGTCGCAATCGCAACAAAATGCCCATTGTCTTTTAGTTTTTTTATTGTTTGATGTGTTGATGGTAAAATGACTCCACCTGGATTATCATTTGTTAATGTACCATCAATATCAAAAAAAATATATTTCTTTTCCATTACTTTTCCTCTATTAATTTTTTTAACTGACCTAAAAACTTATCTCTTTGATTTTCAGTTCTTTTCTTAGGTCCTTTTAAATGTTTATCTTTCCTTCTTTGTTTATATCCTATAAATCTTTGTAACATCAAACCATCTATATTTGATTGATCAATAATCATTCCTGATACATGTAACACTCTTGCTCCTTTTGATAGAACTAAAGAGGCTAATCCATAATCTTGTGTAATAACAATGTCTTTTGGTTGAACTTCTCTTATAAGTACCATATCAACACTATCTTTTCCTATTTCACAAAGTCTGACTTGATACTCTTTCTCATCAATACTATGAGCATAATCAGTAAATACAATCACTTCTATCTGATACAAAAAAGCCAATTCTTTTATATATGCTTTATCTGGGCAAGCATCGCCATCAACTAATATTCTCATATCACCTTAAAAAACAATAAAATAACGATACCAAAGATGCCACCAAACAGTCCTCCTAAGTGTCCTGTTTTTGATATAATAGGATTCACAAATGTATATACAATATTAATCACAATAATCATCATAAAATCTTTTAATAAGACTGCAAATGGTCCTCCAACAAACAACCCCAAAGCTATGATTGCTCCGAAAAAACCATAAACAACACCACTCGCACCAACTGTCATTGTATTGTCATAACGCTCTGATATCTCAGATGCACTATAACAAAGCAGTGAGCTAAAAATCATAGAAATGACTATCAAATAAATATAACCAAAAGCTCCTAAATAGTCCTCAAAAAAATGTCCTAACTGATATAATGCATAGGCATTCATAAAGAAATGTAAAAAATCATAATGAATAAAATGACACGTGATAAAACGCCAATACTCTTTTTTATCTCTAATCTGTGGAGGATAAAAGGCACCTAAACGAAATGCTGCCTCTATCTTATCTCCCACATTAATAAATTGTATATATATAAATATTCCCGCACATATAAGCAAATAAATATTAGTTATCATCTTTTATAACCGTTACCTTTCTTACTTTCTTTGAAACATTACCCATATTATCACTGACTCTATAAGTGACTTTATACTCTCCAGGAATATGACTATTAACACTCGCTTCTACAATAATTCTATCAGTAATATCTCCTTCAATATCATCAATAGCTTTAACATCTTTCATCAAATCATAATCCTCGCCCACATGAATAACCATATCTTCAATACCTTTAAATGTTGGTGGTATTTTATTCGTTTCAACAACAATCTTTACTCTTAAAGAGGCAGATTGATTGTGATGAAAGTCTTCCACAATAATTCTTTCAATATAAGATCCTGCACTTGTATATGATTTCTCTTCAAACTTCTGTTGCGTTTCATTATCATAAAAATAAACTGTTGTTGTAGAAAAATCATCAATATCCTTGATTAAATCAGCTGCCTTAATTGATTCACCTAATTGTATATTCCATTGTACCTTTTTTAACTGAACTTTTGGTTTAATTGTATCCTCAACAATAATTTCAAAAGTTTGAATCTCACCAAAATATTCAATAGATGCCTGATACACCCCAACTTCAGGAGAAACACCAGACAAATTTAACTTAACACTATCTAAAACAGATTCATTTGCATTTACATAAAAACGTATATCTGTCGAAATTTCTTCTCCATATTCATAACGGAAACTATTTCTTTTCAATTTAATAGGTGATATTGTCAAAGCCAAATAAATCAATAAAGCATCAACAAAGATAAATCCTGTTAATATTCCAACAATGATTTTATTTTGCATGGCATTCACCTCCAATATTCATTATATATGATTCTTATGTATTTCTTGTGTCAGTTTATCTGATATTTCTGAAAAGTACCATACTTTTACCCTGGATAATTATGCGCCTTTTTTTCTCATTTTTCAATATAAAGGAAATAAAAAAGAGGACAAAATAAATTTTGTCCACATAGTTATTCTTCTATAGTTAAATCTTCTCCATTTGAAGCAATAACTTTCTTATACCAATAGAAAGATTTTTTACGATACCTTTTTAAAGTTCCTTCCCCCACATCATTACGGTCAACATAAATAAATCCATAACGTTTAGACATCTGTCCAGAGCCATTAGATACGATATCAATAGGCCCC
>CATOPA010000043.1 GCA_951801965.1 uncultured Erysipelotrichaceae bacterium
TTCTAAAACAGCATAATCCATCACTTCTACTTTTTGAATTTCATGAGAAGTTCTAAATCCATCAAAGAAATGAATAACAGGAACACTTGCTTTAATAGCAGTTAAATGAGCAATTCCTCCTAAATCCATAACCTCTTGAACACTGTGTGAACATAACATTGGTGCTCCAACTTGACGACATGCATAAACATCTTGGTGATCACCAAAAATGTTTAATGAACGTGTTGCTAAAGCACGTGCAGCAACATGGAATACACCAGGCAATAATTCCCCTTGTATTTTATAAAGGTTTGGTATCATTAATAACAATCCTTGTGATGCTGTAAATGTTGTTGCTAAAGCTCCACCTTGTAAAGCTCCGTGAACTGCCCCTGCAGCTCCTGCTTCTGATTGCATTTCTACAACATTAACAGCAGACCCAAAAATATTTTTCTTCCCTTGAGCAGCCCAAGTTTCAGCATTTTCTGCCATTGGAGAAGATGGGGTAATTGGATAGATACTTGCAACTTCGCTAAATGCATATGCGACATGAGCAGCAGCAGTATTACCATCCATAGATAAATATTCTTTAGACATAATCTTATTTCCTCCTATACAACTTATAGTATACTATTTATTCAAAAAAATTTCCATATCTAATCTTAAATACTTTGCAAGAAATCATTGTTTTTTCTATCTTTTTTGAGAATTCACTAATGTATCTTTTTTTTTATTAAAAAAAATGATAAAATAAAGCCAAAATAACAAAAGGAGTTTTATGATGAAAAAAAGAAACTGTTTTATAGGTCAATCTGGTGGACCTACTGCTGCTATTAATGCATCTCTTGCAGGTATTATTTATGAATGTATTGATACAAAACAATTTGAGCATGTCTATGGCATGATCAATGGAGTCAAAGGATTATTGGAAAATAAATATTTTGATTTACTTGAAAATTTTGATACTGATGAAAAACTATTACATTTAAAACATTCTCCAGCAATGTATTTGGGTTCTTGTCGTTATAAATTACCTACATATCAGGAAGATCCGCAAACTTATGAACTTTTGTTTCATACTTTTGAAAAACTAGAAATTACAGATTTTTATTATATTGGTGGAAATGATTCAATGGATACTGTTGCTAAACTTTCTCAATATGCTCATTTTATTCATTCACCTATTCATTTCATAGGTATTCCTAAAACAATTGACAACGATTTAATGGGGACAGATCATACACCTGGATTTGGTTCTGCTGCAAAATATGTAGCTACATCAATGCTTGAAATTGCTTATGACAGTTCTATTTACAAATTGAATGCTGTCACAATTGTTGAAATCATGGGAAGAAACGCAGGATGGCTAACTGCTGCAAGCGCTCTTGCAAGAACAGAGTCTAACGATGCTCCTGATTTAATATACTTACCAGAAGTTCCTTTTGACAAAGAGTCTTTCCTTAATGATATTAGAAATGTTTTTAAACGTAAGCGTAGTGTCATTATTGCGGTTAGTGAAGGAATTAAATATGCTAATGGTGAGTTTTTAGATTCTGATTCTCAATATGCAAAACGTGATGCTTTTGGTCATATTCTTCATTCAGGAACTGGTAAAGTTTTAGAAACAATGGTATATAAAGAATTTAAGTGCAAGGTCAGAAGTATTGAGTTAAATGTTCTTCAAAGATGCGCTATGCATATTGCTTCTCAAGTTGATTTAGATGAATCTTTCCAAATTGGTCGCCATGCTGTCAAAACATCAATGACTGATCAAACTGGAGTGATGATGGTTTTTCAAAGGATTCAAAATAGTCCTTATACAATTGAATGTCATCATAAAGATGTTTCATCAATTGCTAATTTAGAACAACGCATTCCAATTGAATGGATCAACGAAGAACATAATGATATTACAAAAGAACTTTATGATTATTTATTTCCATTAATTCAAGGAGAAGTGGCTTTACAATATCAAAATGGCATACCACTCTATGCAAATATAGATCATTTAAAGAAAGATTAAAAGATACGCCAAAACGTATCTTTTATTTATATCCAAAAATATATTTATAAATGAATTTTTGGTACCATGATAAAGACATATAAACTTCATTGATATATTGTTGATATTGTTTTTTCATAAAATCAAGTTCGTTATCATTAATCAAATATTGTGAAAATGATGCCTTGTAAGCAAGAGCAACTATTTCTTTAGGAATGACTCCGCCAAAACGAGAAACCTTTTTCATTCGCTGATAATACTTGATAGCCTGTTGAGAAGAAGACAGTTTTCCCATTTTATAAGTAAAACGATAATATGTTGCTAAACGATAAAGGCATAATATTCCTAAAAAACATGCAGTAATGATAAAAGGTATAAAGTTTATTTTTGGCAATACCTCAATAGTTTGATTTTCTTGCGTTGATTGTGGTACGTTAGAAGGTGTATCTTGAGGTAATTGAGTTGGATTATCGGGTTTCTTTGTTATTTGATGATTTTCAGATAAATCATCAAGCATATCTGCCAATGATATTGATTGACTATCATCATATGATGGTGTCACTTCCACTGGAACCCACCCCTTTCCTATAAGATAAACTTCTACCCATGCATGTGAACGATGACTTCCAATATAAGCAACATTTCCTTCAAAATCAGATTGTCTTATAATATATCCTTTCACAAAACGTGTTGGTATTCCATAACATCTTAACATCAAAGCAGCACTAGATGCATAATGAGTACAACTTCCTTTATGGTTTTCAAAAAGAAAATACTCAATAAAATCTTTTCCTTGAGGTAATGCACCAGTCTTCAAATCATAAGATGTTGTTTGAAACAAAGCGTTTCGAACAGCATTCACTTTCTCTTTAACACTAAATTCATTCATTTCACTTCTACTGATATTATTTTCTGTTTCTACAAGTCTCATTAATTGTGATTTCAAATCAAAGGGAACATTTAAATATTCTTTTCTAACATAGTCATCATAACCTTTAACGACTCCTATAGTTTTTTTCTTATCATCTATTAAAGATAAATCTAATGTTGTTTTATAAACATCTATAGGCTCATCATTTCTTAAATAATAAGAATCACTCATTTCTTGAGAATGTATATAGGCATAATATGGTACAAACTGATAAGCTGTTGCTTTTAATGATTCAACACGCATACTCATAGTACTTCCTGTTATATATGTTTTAATCCAGCGCGCTATAATATTTTGCGATTGTTCATCAACAAAATCCTCTCTAACAGGTCCCCATTCATTATTTTCATATCTTGCAAGAGAATATCCTCTCAAATAAGTAGACACTGGTTCATCTGATGTCACCCTTAATGCAGTTGCTTGACTTAACTGAACATCATGTGTTGGTAAACTCCCATCTACATTGACACTTGTTCCTGTTATATTCTGCCCTTGTAAAACATTTTGATAATTCTGAAAAAGAGTTCTTGGTGTTTGGTTAAACAATGGATTAGAAAAGAAAAAGATATGTGATAAAAACAATGCAATAGAAATCCCACTTATAAAAACTATTTTTAATGTAAGTTGTTTATTTTGAAATTGAAGCGTGTAAGCAAATATATATTCATATGCCATATATATTATAAAACAATAAGCTGTATAAACATTTAACTTATGTAAAATCAATGATGGAAAAAGAAATAGGAAAAGAAAGATAAGCATTTTTATTTTTTTATATTGATGATGACACATAAAAGAGACAATTAACAAAACAATAGGATATCCCATCGAACAAGGAAGAAGTACTGAAATGATTTTATGATCAACTGTTAAAGACACCAATAACTCATCAAAGCGTAAATAATAATCATAAATAATAATAAGTTTTAATCTTTGAAAGCATTCTTTTAGTAAATCAAAATAAAATAAAGTTAGACAAAACAAAATCATAAAAGAAAAAATATAAATTATTTTAGGAAAATCTTCTTTTTGATATCCAAAATATAATATCCATGAAAAAATAACAAGAATAACAATACCAATCCATGATTCATTTGGAAAATACAATGAACTTATCAATCCTCCTACCAGACCAATAATACCAAGTAAAAGAATGAAACAATCAATAAAAATGAATATTCTCTTATGTTCTTTTATCATATCATTTCTACCTCATTTCTTTTGACCACACATACATTTGGAAAAGCCAAATAGTGTCTTGGTTCATAAAAATAAGAATATTTCATTATTCTTTTCATACAATCTCTTAATTGATCTTGATTTTGTATGACCACTACTTCTAAGCTATCTTTTTGAGGAACAAGAAATTTAAATATCATTCCTTTATTTAATAAATAGAGACATATTGAATAAAAATAATCTAATGTCTGATCATTTTCATCGCTATTCATCGTTAAATCAACTGTGAGAAGAAGATAATGTGTAGTGGGTTGACTACCTTCTTTGACAAACAGTTCATTTTCTTTCATAGAAGCTTTCCAATGGATATGTTTCAATGCATCTCCATCTTGATATGGTCGAATTTCAAAAACTTCAGTGTGATCATCCCCTTTATGAAATAAAGAATAGTTTTCTACATCTTGTATCATTTGTGATTCAACTGATACAAAAGAATTGATTTTCATTATTTTAGGAAATACATAAAATGAAGCTTTCTGTATATCTTTTTGAGTATGATAAAAACATTGAAGAATATCAAAACACTTGATTTTTGTCATATGTATTGTATAGTATCCACAATGTGGCAAAGACACAACTTCTTTTTGTTCATCATCTTTTAATAGAAATTGACGATGTATAAGACATTGTTCTCCCTGATAAATACTATATTCAACTTGAATATAACCACATTGTATCCAACCTTGATAATCTCTTTTGAATAAGATTTCAATGTCATCAGTTCTTTTATATACATGTAAAGAAGACATAAAAGTAACTTTTGTTTGAAAAAGACTTTTTAAACTTAATAAAAGCGAGAAGAGAAGAACAAATAAATATATAGCAAAGAGAAGAAATGGAAAATAACCTAAAAGAGTATTCCAAACAACAAATAAAACAGAAGCAAAAATAAAAGAATATAATATATTTTTAGCCACTATATAATATCTGGTTCCTTCACTTGCTTTAGAATATCATCAATCACTTCATAAGCTGAAATGTCTTTCATTTTTGCCTCCTCATTCAAAATAAGACGATGTGCTATAGTCATATGTATCGTTTCTTTCACATCCCAGGGAATAACATAATCCCTTGATTTTATTATTGCTGAAGCTTTAGCCATTTTCATTAAAGCAAGACTCCCTCTTGGACTGGCACCTTGTTTGACATAGTGATGATGTCTAGAAGTATTAACCAAAGAAACAATATAATGATAAATTCTATCATCAAGATAAACATTATCTGTCATTTTTTGTAATTGTATAAGATCCTGTTCATTCATTACTGATTGAATTGCTTCAATAGGATTTTCTCTTTGTCTTGCTTTTAAAATTATAATTTCATCTTCTATAGTAGGATAACCTAAACTTAATTTGACCATAAATCTATCTAACTGCGAATCTGGTAATGGTTGTGTTCCAACCGAACCTATAGGATTTTGTGTTGCAATAACAAAAAAAGGTTCTGGCAATAAATATGTTTGCCCATCTACTGTTATTTTCCCCTCTTCCATCAATTGCAATAATGCTGATTGTGTTTTACTTGATGTTCTATTAATTTCATCAGCCAATAATAAATGACAAAAAGCAGCCCCTTCTTTATATTCAAATTTTTGTGTTTTTGGATTATACATTGTAAAACCAACAATATCACTAGGTAAGACATCACTTGTTAGTTGAATACGACGATAATCCAACTGCATACTCTTTGAAAGAGCTAAAGCAAAATTTGTTTTGCCAACTCCTGGAATATCTTCTAACAAAATATGCCCTCTAGCAAGCATAGTCATAAGTACTTTATCAATGATATCATCTTTTCCAATAACAGCCTTCTTTATTTCTAATTTCACCTTTTTCAACTGTTCCATTTTTCTTCTCTCCTTTTTATTATTATATCTAAATATTGTGTATTTTCTAAGTACAATAAAAAAGTCTATAAATTTTCATAGACTTCTTTGTTATAACCTATAATAATTTGATCTTCAATAAGAAGGATTGGTCTTTTGATTAGCATACCATTTTGACTCAAAAGTAATGCAGCCTCTTCTTCACTCATTGCTGATACTTTATCTTTCAATGATAATTCACGATACATTTTTCCTGATGTATTAAAAAACGGTTTAATACCTTTGTTATAAGTTTGAATAAATGTTAACATTTCTTTCTGAGTTGGTGTTTGTTCAACAATATTTCTCAACTCTACATTTTTTCCTTTGTTTTTAAGATGTTTAATGGCTTTTTGGCAAGTGCTACATTTTGGATAATATATTAACTGCATCATGCTACCTCCACTAAAGATAATGCAACTCTTTTCTTTTTTGTATCTACATCAAAAACGTAAACATCTAATATATCCCCTACATGACAGACATCTAAAGCATGTCTAACTTTTTGTTTTGACATTTTTGATATATGAACCAAGCCATCATTCTTTAATCCAATATCAACAAACGCTCCAAAATCCACAACATTTCTTACAACACCTTGAAGTTTCATTCCTACCTTTAAATCTTCTATTTTTAAAATATCTTGTCTTAATAAAGGTGTTTGATATTCATCTCTTGGTGTACGATGTGGTGATACAAAAGCATCTAATAAATCATCAAGAAGATAACTATCCATGTGTAGTTCATTTTGAATATGTTCTTTAGAAATAGATTGAATTTGATCTTTGGCTTTCTTCGTACCTATATCTTCCTTCGTTAAAGAAAGATATTCTAATAATTTTTGAGCATCAAAATAATTTTCTGGGTGAATACTTGTTTCATCAAATTTTTCATTTCCAGAAATAATTCTTAAAAATCCTACTGATAATTCATATGTTTTTTCACCAAGTTTATTCACATTTTTAATTTGTTCTCGCGAAATGAATTTTCCATTTTCTTCTCTATATTTAACAATATTTTTAGCTAAAGACATAGAGAGTCCTGAAACATATTGTAATAAAGATGGTGAAGCTGTATTGATATTAACTCCAACTTGATTAACTGCTTTTTCAACAACAAAGTCTAATTGTTCTGTTAATTTCTTTTGATTCATATCGTGTTGATATTGACCTACAGAAATCGCCTTTGGTTCTATTTTAACAAGTTCTGCTAAAGGATCCTGTAAACGTCTTGCGATAGAGACTGCTGAACGTTCTTCAACTTGATATGTAGGGAATTCCTCTTTAGCTATAGCACTTGCTGAATAGACACTTGCCCCAGCTTCAGAAACAATGACATATTGAATATTTAAATTATATTTCTTTATGAATGCTGCAATAAAACTTTCTGTTTCTCTACTTGCAGTCCCATTTCCAATTGCAATAATTTCAATCTTGTATTTTTGAATCATTGACAATAACGTTTTTTCATCTTTACTGTAATCAGCTTTAGGTAGTGTAATAAAGACTTTCGCAATATCTAAAACTTTTCCAGTAGGATCAATAGCAGCAAGCTTACAACCTGTTCTAAATGCAGGATCAACTCCTAAGACATACTTATCTTTTAATGGTGCTTGTAATAAAAGCTTTTCTAAGTTCACTGAAAAAATCTCTAATGCTTTTTCTTGTGCCTTGTCTGTTAGTTCACTACGGATTTCTCTTTCAACTGATGGAAATATCAAACGTTTAAAAGCATCATGAACACACTCTTTAATCAATACATCAACATTAGATTGACGTCTTCTCATCATGCCATTAAAAATATATGTTTCAAATCTTTCATCATCAATTTCTATAGAGATTGTTAATACTTTTTCTTTTTCTGCTCTATTCATAGCCAAAATACGATGAGAAGCAACAGATTGTACTCTTTCCTTATAATCATAGTACATTTCATAAACGCCTTCTTCATCAGGATTTTTCTTTTTAACTTTTGATGTAATGAATCCTGTCTTATAGATCATATCTTTTGTATATTTTCTATATTTTGGTTCATCACTGATTTGTTCAGCAATAATATCTTTTGCTCCTAAAATAGCGTCTTCAACTGTTAGGACTTCGTTATTAAGATATTTTTTTGCTTCTTCATTATAATCAAATTGTCTATATAATTTTAAAATATCTAGGGCCAATGGTTCTAATCCTTTTGCTTTCGCAAGTGATGCTTTTGTTTTTTTCTTTTCTTTAAAAGGTCTATAGTAATCTTCCACTTCACTTAATTTTTGTGCTTGTAAGATGTCTTTTTTGAGTTCTTCTGTTAATAGTCCTTTCTCATCGATAAGTCTAATTACATCTTCTTTTCTTTGTTGTAGATTAACTTGATATTCATATACCTTAGAAATTTCTCTAATCTGATCTTCATTTAACCCACCTGTTTTCTCTTTTCGATAACGAGCAATAAATGGAACAGTTGCTCCTTCTTCAAGCATTGATAAAACATTTTCAATTTGCTTTTCATGAATTGACAATTCAATTGCTATACTTTTAATAATCTCAGTATTCATCATTTCCTCCAAAATAAAAAACATTGATATACAATGTTGTATAAATAATTGGTGCATCTGATGAGACTCGAACTCACACGGAATAATCCACTACCGCCTGAAGATAGCGTGTCTACCAATTCCACCACAGATGCAATATCTCATAGAACATAACTTATTTTATATGAAACGGTTTAAACATTCAATAGTTTTATAAAACTATTTCATCTTTCCATCATATGATTAACCAACTTTCACATTGTTATTTGTTATTATTCCTCGGTTAAATAAATAAGATCTCCTGTATAATAAAAATCCATGCTACATTGAATAAAGTCTTCCTTATTTGGTAATGATAGAAAACCACTATATTGCACTTGATTAAATCCATACAATTCATCTACCACCTCAAAGCTATATTGTTGAAACTCATTTATAAACTCTTTAAGCTTAATTTTTCTTCCTGTAAATTCACCATAATGACCATTATCACCTAATAAATGAATTGAACAAAAATCGTAATCTATTTCTTTAAGCATGACTATCCCATTAATTTGTTTAAAAGGCTCTTTAGTCTCAACATATCCATTCTCAAAATATAAATTTTATATGATCTTCTTCAATTAAGATTTTGTTTATTATCATATCATGCAATGAATATGGCAGTTTACTGTTTTTTTTCAAGTGTTGTTTCTTTCATACATTTATCTCCCAAAAGAATATAATTTTTAATTTATAAAAATTACTAACATAATAATAACTTATTTATATTTATTTTTAATAAAGGCAGCACATTTTCACTATGAAAAATTGCTTCCTTTCCTCTAAAAAATTAATCTAAACACACTAAAATATGGATATCAGCTTTTAATTAATATATTTTCAATTGAAATTGAGCTTAAGAATTAATAATCCTCATTCTTCTTCCCTGTTATACAATCTATATTAATTTTTACTATACAAACTGATTTTATATACTTATTTATAACGGCTTCTCTTCTTTCAATAATCCCAGGTGCAAATCTATCACAAAGTAATATTAATTTTTTTCTTATTTCATTTTCATTGAATATAATTTCAGCTTTTCCTGTTACTATAACACTTTCATAATGTGTTATAAATCTTTCAGAAACTATATTTTGATTTCTTATAATAAACAATGATATATTTGAATTGTTTTTAATATTATTAATTTTAGTTCCTGTTTTTTTAGAATGAAAGTATAAACAATTTTCATCTTCTGCAAAGAAATAATTAATTGCAGTTCCAAATGGTATGTTATTTTCAGATGAAGTCGATAATATTCCATAATTTGAGTTTCTTAAAATTTCTAATGCTTTACTCTCATTCAATTTTCTGTAAATCTGTGTCATAATACCTCCTAAATATATTATTTTTTTATAATTACAAATGTGTTTATTTATTCAATTGACTTAATCAATTTAATGCATAAAAATCTCTTATTATAAATTTAAATATTATAAAACTCGAACTAATTATCAATCTCAAAAAGTTCGAGTTATCTTTTAATTTGGTGCGGACGATGAGATTTGAACTCACACAGACTTACATCTACTACCCCCTCAAGATAGCGTGTCTACCATTCCACCACGTCCGCAGATTGCTTTTTTATTATACCAAAATATAAAAATCAAAGCAATCAAAAAAATAGGGATATTCCCTATTTTTTAATCAAATCATAAATAGCCTTTGCAAAAATACCTGTTGCTTTTAATAAATCATCAATTGAAATTTCTTCATTATTTTGATGAATTTTATAATCTACACCAGGGAATCCTGCACCAAAAGCCACACAATGAGGCATTGATTTAGCATATGTTCCTCCACCAATAGCTTGTGGTTGGTGAGTATGATCTCCAGTTAATTCCACATAAGCATTATGAAGCGATTGAACCAGCTCACTTTCAGGATCAATATATAATGCTTTTCCCATATCATGTTTTTGAGACAATCCATATTTTTCTAATTTTTCTTCTATATTCTTTACAAGATTTTCTTCAGTAACCTCATGAGGAACTCTCATATCTATTGTCGCAGAAACCTTACCATCCTTATATTGAAGAATTCCTAAATTGACTGTTAGTGGTCCCATCATTCCATTATAAGCAATATTCAATTTTTGACCATAATGATCATCATAGAAACAATCATTAATAAAATGAACCAATCTATTTTGAGATAGACTAACCAAATAATGACACATATAAGTCACTGCATTAATTCCCTCTTCTGGTAAAGATGCATGTGCTGACTTTCCAACTAAAACAAATTTTGTATGATTCCCTTCTTCTTCAATTGTTCCTTCCAAATGATTATCATTTAAAAATTGTTGATAAGATTCCTTATATTGCTTGTAATTTCCAACAACATAAGCTTCGCAAACTTCTGGAACTATATTTGCTCTTGTTCCAGCATATATACCTATAATATTATCTTTCTCTACATCTCCATATATTTCAAAATGAACACCTGCTTTTTCACCATAAACCACTGGGAACTCTGCATCAGGAGTAAACCCAAAACTTGGAAATGGCATATGATTAAAATAATATTTCATACAAGCAGATCCACTTTCTTCATTGCAACCAAAAATAATTCTCATTTTCATTTTTACAGGTAAATTCAATTCATCAATAATCTTAGCAGCATAATATCCAGCAATTAATGGACCTTTATCATCTGCAACTCCTCTACCATAAAGTTTGTTATCTTTTATTACCATTTGATAAGGATCTGTTAACCATCCATTTTTATTACATGGAACAACATCTAAATGTCCTAAAACACCTATCATGTCTTCATGATTTCCAATATCTATATGTCCTGCATATCCATCAACATCTTTACATTGGTATCCATCCCTTTTTCCAATTTCCAACATTGCATCCAAAGCTTCTCTACAAGCTTTTCCAAATGGCTGATGTTCTCCAGCAGTTGATTCATCTAGCACTGATGGAATACGACATAATGTTTCTATGTCTTTAAGAATATCATCTTTTCTTTTATATGCTTCTTCTAAAAAATCTATCATCTTTATCACCTCGCACATTATTATAGCAAACTTTTTAATAAAACGATACTTTTTTATAAAAAAGTGATATGATAAAGATAAATAAAGGAGCGAACACAATGGAAAAAGTCAGATTTCATATTACTGTGAAAGGAATTGTCATTTATCAAGGAAAAGTTCTTATTTTAAAAAGAATTCAACCATCAACTGATGGTCTTGGATATTGGGAACTTCCTGGTGGTGGATTGGAATATGGAGAAACACCTCATCAAGCTTTAATAAGAGAATTAAAAGAAGAAACAGGTTTAGATGTAAAAATTTTAAAACCTGTGTACACCTTTACTGCTATTAGAGACAACTATCAAACTGTTGGCATAGGCTTTTTAACGATTCCAACAAATGACCATGTTATTATTTCTAATGAACATACAGATTTTCAATTTGTAGATTCTAAAGACATAAAAAAATATTTAGATAAAAAAATTTATGATGATATTATTTTAACGCTTAAAGAATACGAAAATATGCACATCCAATAAAAAGAAAACTCTAATCATAATTCATTATGATTAGAGTTTTACTTTCTTATTGATGAGATTGTCTACCAGCAATTTGGTTTTGACCCATTTGAACTAATCTCTTAGTGATTTCACCACCAACAGATCCGTTAGCACGAGATGTTGCATCAGGTCCAAGATTAACACCAAATTCGTTAGCAATTTCGTATTTCATTTGATCAATAGCATTTTGAGCACCAGGAACTACCAATTTGCTTTTACTTGAGTTATTCATAACTTTCACCTCCTGACACAATTAGTTTGTGTCATCTTAAAAAAGTTATTCAAAAAAATTAAAATAAATTGTCAATTTTTTTATAATGCTCATCAATAACAATTTTTGATGTGTTTTCAACACACTCATCAATCATAGTTTGAAAGTCCCATTGTTCCTCAAATGCACAAGCTTTATAACTTTTTGGCTTTGTGGCTGGTTGTTTAGGCGTAAAGATTGTACAACAATCTTCATGTGGCCTAATAGATATATCATATGTATGAATTTTTTCAGAAATTTTAATAATCTCTAATTTATCCATACAAGCTACTGGTCTTAATACAGGCATAGAAATGACTTCATTAATAACAGACATACTTTCTAGAGTTTGAGAAGCAACTTGTCCAATGCTCTCACCATTAACGATAGCTAGACATTGATTTCTTTTAGCAATCTCTTGAGCTATTCTATACATCATTCTTCGCATCACTGTCATAGCATAACTTTCATCGCAATGTTCATATACTGCAAGTTGTAATTCCGTAAAAGGAATAATATGTACAGTGATTTTTCCATGTGTGTAATGTCTTAAAACATCAACAAGATCTAAAACTTTTTCTCTTGCTAAATCACTTGTATAAGGTGGTGAAGCATAATGAATACACTCAATATCAACACCTCGCTTTAAAGTTAAATATCCAGCAACAGGAGAATCTATTCCACCTGATAACATTAATAATGCCTTTCCTCCAATACCAACTGGATATCCACCTGCACCTAAAATAACATTATCCATAATATATGTATATTCTTTTCTTAACTCTACTTTAACCAAAATATCTGGATGATGAACATCAACTTTTAATTGTTTATTTACATGATGAAAAATATATCCAGCAATGGCTGTATTAATATCATGAGAATGTAAAGGATAATCCTTATCATTACGTTTTGTTTGAATTTTAAAAGTTTCACCCTCATTTTCTTCAACAATTTTTAAACAAACTTTTTTTATCTTTTCTAAGTCACTCTCTACTTTATAACATAAAGAAAAAGAGTGTATTCCAAAGACTGTCTGTAGCTTATCACAAACAGCCTTTGGATCTTCGTTATTTAATAAAATATACATACGATCAAATGATATCTCATATTGCAAATTTTGAAATGAATGCAATATTTCTTTTGTATTATTGCATAATTTACGAATAAATAACTTTCTATTTTTTCCTTTTGTTGTCAATTCGCCAAAGCGAACTAATATATGACTACATTCCATC
>CATOPA010000044.1 GCA_951801965.1 uncultured Erysipelotrichaceae bacterium
CTACAAAACCATCGCAGCCCATCTTTTGGCAAAAACGAACAATTGTAGCAGTAGAAACATATGTTTCATTCGCAAGATCTCTTACACTCATCTTTAAAACACTTTCCATATGATTAATAATATATTGATAAATAGATGTTTCTGTATCATTTAATTGTGCAATTTGCTGATATGTAAAAATCATACTCTCACCTCTGTATATATTTTAACACATTTCTTAGATAACAAGTATATACTTTATTAAAAAACTGGAAGTTTTTTCTTCCAGTTTAAATCATATCATTTTGATGTGATAAAAAATCTTTTAATTCATCATCAGTTGCGAGTACATAATGAGTTTCTGTAATCTTATGTTGCTTTCCTGCTTCATAATCTAAACCACTTTCACTATAATTGTAAGTTAAAGATTTTCTTGTTTTCTCAACCTGAGGATTAGGATGCGGAATAGCTGATAACAGTGACTTTGTGTAAGGATGCAAAGGATTGTTAAAAATTTCCTCTGCTGTTCCTGTTTCAACAAGATGTCCTAAATGAAGAACACCAATTCTATCACTAATATATTTAACCATTGATAAATCATGAGCAATAAATAAATAAGCAATATTCGTTTCTTTTTGAATCTTTTTCATCAAGTTAACAACTTGTGCCTGAATGGAAACATCAAGTGCAGAGATAGCTTCATCTGCAATAATCAAATCAGGATTCATAACTAATGCTCTTGCAATACCAATTCTTTGTCTTTGTCCGCCAGAAAACTGATGTGGATAACGTGACGCATGTTCCCTAGAAAGTCCAACCAGCTCTAGCATTTCATAAATTTTTTCATTTCTTTCTTCAAGAGATGAATAACTTTTATGAATATCTAATCCTTCACCAATAATATCTAAAACCTTTTTACGAGGATTCAAACAAGCCATTGGATCTTGGAAAATCATTTGCATATTTGTACGTAAATTCTTTAATGCTTTCTTGCTCATCTTACCAGAAATATCTTCACCATTAAAAACAATATTTCCTGCCGTAGGTTCATATAAACGAATAATACTTCTACCCGTTGTTGATTTTCCTGAACCAGATTCTCCAACAAGACCATAAGTTTCACCTGGATAAATTTCAAATGATATTCCATCAACTGCCTTCACAGTAAATTTACGATTCACTTTAAAATGCTGTTTTAAATCTTTTACAACAAGGATTGGTTCTTTATTCATTTTTTAACCCCTCCTTTTTCATTTTGAGTATACGTTTTTTCAATGATTCTGGCATATCCACTTTTGGCGCTTTTTCATGCATTAACCAGCTTGCAACCTGATGTGAATCAGACCCAGGAACATCAAACATAGGTGGATCAACTCTTAAGTCAATATTTAACGCAAACTGATTTCTTGGAGCAAAAGCATCTCCAGTAACCTCATGTGCTAAATTAGGAGGTGACCCAGGAATTGTATATAACTCATCATCATCTGTATCCAAATCTGGCATAGATGAAAGTAATCCCCAAGTATAAGGATGACGTGGATCATAGAAAATATCATCAATTGTTCCTTTTTCCACAATTTTTCCAGCATACATGACATTGACATAATCTGCTACCTTGGCAACAACTCCTAAGTCATGTGTAATATAAATAACTGAAATGTTTTTCTTAACTTGTAATTCCTTAATCAATTCAAGAATCTTTGCTTGAATTGTGACATCTAAAGCCGTTGTTGGTTCATCACAAATCAAAACATATGGATCACAAGATAAAGCAATTGCAATAACAACTCTTTGTCTCATTCCTCCAGATAATTGATGAGGATAGTTCTTCATACGCTTTTGAGCATCTGTAATACCAACTTCTTGTAATAATTCAATAGCTCTTGCATAAGCTTCTTCTTTTGTTTTCCCATAATGATACATCATAGGTTCCATAATCTGTTTTCCAATTGTCATTGTTGGATTCAATGATGTCATTGGATCTTGGAAAACCATAGCAATCTTACGTCCTCTAATGATTTTTTGAATGTCATCTTTAGACATCTTCACAATATCTCTTTCTTGTCTTTCTCCAGTATTTTCATCATGCCAAACATATTCAATAGATCCACTATCAATTTGACCATTGCTTGCTAAAATACCCATAATCGCTTTTGTTGTTACAGATTTTCCTGAACCAGACTCTCCAACAATGGCTATTGTTTCACCTTGATACAAGTCAAAGTCAACACCTCTAATAGCCTGAACAGTCCCTGCATCAGTTTTAAATGAAATACGGAGATCTCTGATTTTTAAAATTCTTTCTCTTTCCATAATCTACATCTCCTTCATTGTTGGATCTATAGCATCCCTTAATCCATCAGCCATCAAGTTAAAGCTTAACATTAAGATTGCTAAAACAATAACTGGAATCACAACCATATAAGGTGTGACAAGAATAGTTTTAAATCCATCATTAATCAAAGTTCCTAAACTTGCTTGTGGTGCTGGAATACCTAATCCCACAAAAGCCAAGAATGCTTCATAGAAAATAGCATTTGGAATTGAGAACATAGACATTGTAATCAATTGCCCAAAAATATTAGGTAAAATAGCTTTAAAAATAATAAAGAAATCACTTGCACCTAAAGTACGAGAAGCCAAAATAAATTCTTGTTCTTTAATTCTTAAAACTTGTGCTCTTGTAATACGAGCCATACCAATCCATCCTGTAATCATCAAAGCAATAATGATTGTATAAATAGATGGCTTCATCACAAGTAACAACAATGTTAAAATAACCAATGTAGGAATAGAATTCACAATTTCTTGAATACGTTGCATAATGTTATCAACAACACCACCAAAGAAACCACTAATTAATCCATAAACCATACCAATAAAAATATCAATAATAACAGCAAAGGCAGCAACATATAATGAAATACGTGTTCCTTCCCAAACTCTTACCCATAAATCTCTTCCTAAATGATCAGTTCCAAACAAATGATAAGTATTTGCAAACTGACCAGTATATTGAGAAATTCCTGATTTTCCATTCAATATACCAAGATTTTCTAACAATGGGACACGAGGTGACATACTTTGTTGAGCAGTATCTTGCATATTATAAGTATATTGACTCAACATTGGTGCAACAATAGCCATGATAATAATAATCAAAATCAAAATAGCTCCTATCAGTGCCCCTTTATTTGCTTTAAAACGAGTCCATACATCTTTTATAAAAGATTTGGCAGGAAGAACAACATCCTTATTAATGTCTTGCTTATCACCAACAAACTCAAAATCATCTTCTAAAAATTCAATATCATCCATTGGCTAATCCCCCTTTCCTACTCTAATTCTTGGATCAATAATACCATATAAAACATCAACAACAAGCATCATGACAACATATAATAAGCTGTATAAAAATGCAACAGCCATAACAACATAATAATCATTGGCTTGTATACCCCTCACAAGTAAGGAACCAAGCCCTGGAATACTACAAATTTGTTCAATAACCATAGAACCAGTCATTAAGTTAATAATAATTGGTGCCAAAACTGTAATGACAGGAACCAATGTATTTCTTAATGCATGTTTTCTAATTAATGTTCCTCTATCTAATCCTTTTGCTTCCGCTAAAAGAATATAATCTGATTTCATGACTTCAATCATTTCAGAACGTGTAAATCTAGCAACATTTGCAATTGCTCCAACCGATAAGGCAATCGTTGGTAAAATAGATGACCTAATTGGATCATTTATATTAAATAAAATTGGGAAAATTTTTATTTTTAAACCAAATACTAATAATAAAAGTAATGCAAAAACAAATGATGGAATACTTACACCAATAACTGCAATAATTGTAGAAAGTGAGTCCCAAATTGTATTACGCTTTAAAGCCGCTGTTACTCCTAATACAACTCCAATCAGTGCTCCAAAAAGAGCAGCAGCAATACCAATTCCAAATGATATACCAATTCTTGGTCCAACCAAATCCATAACTGGTATATTTTTAGCAATTGATAACGAAATTCCAAAGTCGCCAGTTAACATCCCTTTTAAATAAGTCACAAATTGTTCTAAAACAGGCTTATCTAATCCATATTTTGCTTGTAATTGAGCAATCATATCTGGACTTAGCTTTTCAGGGTTGAACGGAGATCCTGGCATCATCTTTAACATAGCAAAAAGAACAAGAATAATAACCAGTAAAGTCACCACTGAAATTAAAAGTCTTTTTCCAATATACTTTAATGTTGACTTATCCATATATATTCCTCCCTTATCATCTTCTTATGAAATACAACAACACATTTTGGACTTCATCCAAAATGTGTTGCATCATTCCAAATTCATTTCTTCTTATTTTTTCACTACATTTTTATAAATGTATGGTGTACCAAATGTATGACTTTCTAATCCTGTAATTTGTTTACTGATTAATGAAGCCCCTCCAGTTTGGAATAAAGGTGCAATTGGTGCATTACCATCAGCCAATAATAATTTTTCAGCATCTTTACAAGTTTGCCATCTTGCATTCACATCAGTTGAGCTTCCAACTTCTTTCATTTTTGCATCATATTCACTATTTGACCAATTTCCATAGTTAAAGAAATGACCAGTTGTTAATAATGTTAAATAAGTTGTTGGATCAGCATAGTCAGGTCCCCAACGAGTTAATGTAATATCGAAATCACCATCTTGTTGTTTTGTAGTACGAACTTTCTTTTCCACACCAGTCATAGTTACTTTTAATCCAGGTAAATTCTTTTCTAATTGACCTTGAATAAATTCTGCAGCTGGTTTTGCTGGGTCAGAAGTTTCATGTAATAAATTCAATTCAAGTGAAGTCACACCTAATTCTTTTAATCCTGCTTCCCAATATTTCTTAGCTTCAGCAGCATCATTTGAAATTAAGTTATCTGCAGTTTCTGCATAATCTTTTTCATCTGGTCCAAAAGCAAATTTTGCAGGAACAAATCCACGTGCACTAATTGAACCATCTTTTAAAACATTGTTACATAAATCTTCTCTATCAATTGATAAAGAAATAGCTTTTCTGATATTAGCATTTGCTAAAGGAGTATCAGTTTTATTATTAGCAATATTGAATTGTAAGAACCATAAATAACCTTCAAGATATGAAGAATATCTTTCATCATCTTTATATTTATCTACTAAAGATGAGTTAATTTTTGTAAAATCACAGTTACCACTTTCAAAATCCATTGAAGCAGTAGAAGCATCAGAAACAACATTCATTTTCATACCATCTAAATGAACATTTTCTGCATCCCAATAAGTATCATTCTTTTTAAATTCTACAGTTGAACCTTTTACATAGTTTGTTAAAACATAAGGACCACAAGCCAATACTGTATCAGCAGAAGTTGCAAAATCTTTTCCTTTTTCTTCAACAAACTTTTGATTCAATGGGAAAGCTGTTGGGAAAGCCATTAAGCTTAAGAAATAAGGAGTAGGCTTAGATAATGTAATTTCTAATGTTTTATCATCAACAGCCTTAATACCTAATTCACTGACATCCATTTCTCCAGCATAAACTTCATTACCATTTTTGATACAAGCCATATCATCAGTAAAGAAATATTTATAATCTTCACCATCTGTAATTGTTCTTTGCCAAGAATAAACAAAGTCATTTGCTGTTACAGGATCCCCATTTGTCCACTTTGCATCTCTTAACTTAAATGTATAAACAGTTTGATCATCAGAGATTGTATAACTTTCTGCTAATGCAGGAATGACTTTACTATCTTTATCTAAAGCAACCAAACCTTCACAATATGCATTCAAAACTTCAAAATCCATTCCAGTAGAAGCTAATTTTAAATCTAATGTACTCACATCATTTTCTTTTGCCATAACGAAGACATTAGAACTTGCAGTGTCTCCACCACCACCGCAACCAACGAGCAGTGCTGCTGCTAAACATCCAGCAACAAGAGCCTTTAATTTTTTCATGTTTCTTCCCTCCATAAACACATTTTATAAACATTAAATTTTGTTTATGAATTCAGTATATACATATCTATCTCTCTTGTCAAATACTTTTTATCATTTTTCTTTTTTTCTTTATCTTTTATCTAAAAATATAACTTTTTTTTAGATTTTTGATAAAACATAAATGTAAAATAATTTTAATGTATACAATCATACAAGAATTATGCTTATCCAAGCCATGACTCTAGCATTTTTCTTACTGAACGATTCATCTCTTGGCGAAATCCTGTAAAGAACTTTCTTTTAGCAAAAGCTTGAATATACTTATTTAATTCCTCTTCTTTTTTTCCAGTTTGTTTTTCAAACATTGTTCTTGTTTCTTCTATAGACTTTTGATAATAAGCATTAACATGCACCATATCCTCTAAAGCAAAACGCTTTGGTTTTTGTCTATCTTTTTGTTGTTGTGTTGGTTTACCAAAAACAAGCATTGTATAAGGGAGTGCATATTTTGGTAAGTTTAATATTTCTTTGACTTCTTCAAAATTCTCTACAATATCTCCAATATAACAAGATCCTATACCCATTGACTCAGCTGCTACAACAGCATTTTGAGCAGCAATCATACAATCCTCAGTAGCTAAAACAAAATCTGATTCTTCTAGCTTTTCTACTCCATCACTGCACTCATTAATGATATCAAACCATTTTTGATAATCAGCTAAGAAAATAAGAACGAGTGGTGCTTTTGCAATAAACGGTTGATTATCACAAAGCTTAGCAAAGCGATCTTTTAACTCTTGATCTTGAACATCAATAATAGAATATAAAGCCATATTTCCAGCGGATGGTGCTTGTAAAGCAGATTCCAAAATAACCTTTCTTTCTTCTTCTGTAATGATTTCATCTGTAAAAATTCTTACAGATTTACGGTTATAAATTTCCTGTATTGTCTGATTCATATATTTTCCTCTCTTTCATATGCATTATACCATAGATTTTTATAGTATTTCCATATATAATAAGTAGAGAAAGTGAGGCTATATTATGGAAATAAAAGAAAGATTCTTAAAATATGTCAGTTTTGATACAACATCTGACCCAAAATCTTCAACAGTTCCCTCTTCACTTAAACAATTAGAGCTAGGGAAATATCTTGCTGAAGAAATGAAAAGCATTGGTATGGTTAATGTTGAGCTTAATCAATCTGGTATTGTTTATGGAACAATTCCAGGCAATGATAAGAAAGGACAAATTATTGGTTTTATTGCACATATGGATACATCTCCTGATGCATCAGGATGCAATATTCATCCTCAATTGATTCAAGATTATCAAGGTGATGTAATTGTTTTAAATAAAGATAAAAAGCTATTTTTAGACCCAAAAGAGTTTCCAGATCTTCAACATGTCATTCATCATGACTTGCTAACAACTGATGGAACAACGCTCTTAGGTGCTGATGATAAGGCTGGAATAGCTATCATTATGCAAATGGCTGAATATCTTCTTTCACATCCAGAAATCAAACACAATGATATTCAGATTGCTTTTACTCCTGATGAAGAAGTTGGTAAAGGGACTGATCATTTTGATGTAGAAAGATTTCATGCTGATTATGCATATACGATAGATGGTGGAAATATTTGTGAAGTTGAATACGAAAACTTTAACGCTTTTAGTGCTGTTGTGGAAATCACAGGAAAAAGTATTCATCCTGGTTCTGCTAAAAATGCAATGATTAATTCTATTCACATTTCACAAGAATTCGATGCATTATTACCTATTCATGCACGTCCTGAAGCTACTGAAGGTTATGAAGGCTTCAATCATCTTCATGATATTCATGGAAATTGTGAAAAAACTGTGATGGAGTATATTATTCGTAATCATGATTTAGAGTTAGCTCAAAAGCAATGTCAAGATTTTAAAAATATTGAATGTTTTTTAAATCAAAAATATGGCTATCCTATTGTTAAGGTCACAATTGAACAAAGTTACTTAAATATGAAAGAGCATATCTTAAAACATATGTATATTGTTGATAATGCAAAAGAAGCAATGAAGGCTTGTGGTCTTGAACCTGTTTCTATTCCTATTAGAGGTGGTACTGATGGAGCTAATCTTACTTATATGGGACTACCATGTCCTAACTTAGGAACTGGTGGGTTTAACTATCATGGTCCATTTGAATATGTTTCATTAACAATGATGGAAAAACAGGTTGATGTTTTATTAAAAATAATTGAATTGAATAAAGGAGAATAATATGTACGCAAAAAACGCTTGGGAAAAATACACAGATAATCAATATAAAGATATTATGGCATTTAATGAAGGGTATAAAGACTTTATTACAAAAGGAAAAACAGAGAGAGCATGTGTAAGTGAAGCTATATTACTCGCTAAAAAAGCTGGATTTAAAGATATTAAAGATTTTGATAGTTTAAAAGCTGGTGATAAAGTTTATATCACAAACAAAGAAAAAAACATTGCTTTATTTGTAATGGGTGAAAAACCACTTACTGATGGAATGAGAATCTTAGGTGCTCATATTGATTCGCCTCGTATGGATCTTAAACAAAATCCATTATATGAAAGTGAAGGTTTTGCTTTATTAGATACTCATTATTATGGTGGAGTGAAAAAATATCAATGGGTGACTTTACCTCTTTCATTGGTTGGTGTTGTTGTTAAAAAAGATGGAACTGTTTTAAATATTTCTATTGGAGAAAATGAAGATGATCCTGTTGTTGGTATTACAGATTTATTGATTCATCTATCTGCTGATCAATTACAAAAGACAGCTGCTAAGGTCATTGAAGGTGAAGCATTGGATGTCAACATTGGAAGTATTCCTTTAAAAGATGAAGAAAAAAATGCTGTCAAAGCCAATATTCTTCAATTGTTAAAAGACACATATGATATTGAAGAAGAAGATTTCTTAAGTGCTGAAATTGAAGTTGTTCCTTCAGGAAAAGCAAGAGATTTTGGTTTAGATAGAAGTATGGTTATGGGATATGGTCATGATGATCGTGTTTGTGCTTATACTTCATTAATGGCGATTTTAGATATCGAAAATCCTCAATATACAAGCTGCTGTATTTTGGTTGATAAAGAAGAAATTGGAAGTGTTGGAGCAACAGGAGCACAGTCTTTATTCTTTGAAAATACTGTTGCAGAACTATTACATTTATGTCATGATGATTCTTTCTTATCATTAAGACACACTCTAGCAAATTCTATGATGTTATCAAGTGATGTTAGCGCTGGTGTTGATCCATTATTTAAAGAAGTAAACGATATGAAAAATGCTGCTTTCTTAGGTCATGGTATTGTCTTTAATAAGTATACTGGATCACGTGGAAAGAGTGGAAGCAATGATGCTATGCCTGAATATATGGCAAGACTGAGAAAGATTATGGATGAAGAAAATATTTACTTCCAAACAGCCGAATTAGGTAAAGTTGACCAAGGTGGTGGAGGTACAATTGCTTATATCCTAGGCAATTATAATATGAATGTTATTGATGCTGGAATTGCAGTTTTAAATATGCACGCTCCTTTTGAAATTGTCTCTAAAGTTGACGTTTATGAAGGATATCTCGCATACAAAGTTTTCTTACAAAAAGCTTAAAACGGAGTGTTATAGTGAACATTTAAAGTCAAAAAGACTTTGGATGTTCGCTATCCTACCCCGTTTTTATTTTTTCTTTTATCTAAACACTTCAAAAAATAAATCATCATTATTCCTATAATCGTAATAAAACTGACTAAGGTCCAAACCCATTTTATTGTATAATGATCAATACAAAATCCTATTCCTTTTTGTGAAAAAGCAATCATAAGAGTTGCTAGTATTCTTTCTAATGAAAAAATTCTTCCTCTGTAATTGATAGGAATATGTTTTGTTAAATAAGGTTGTTTTCCTAAAGCATTAAAAATCTCTCCACAAGTGAATATAAATATAGAAACAAAATACAATGGAATCATCCCTTGAACAAAAATGAACATCGACAAACTGATACTAAATAATAATGAACTGATCATAATCTTATCTATATCTTTGACTTTATAAAAAAGCATTGTTAATATTGGAGTTCCTAAAACCACAAGAAAAGCATTTAAGCTACATAATGAACCGTAAATCATTGCTCCACTTGCGCCATATAATTGTTCTAAATTCAGTGGTATCAAAAATTGATATTGACTATAAATAACTTCAATAACAACATAACATATTAAACAGTATGTAATAAAATGATGTCTAAAAAGAATTTTCCATAATGGTTCTTGACTCACCCTTTCATTTGATGAAGAACTTTGAATAGGTGTAACATCTTTAATAAACATAAAAATAAGTATTGTTGAAACAAGTGTAGATAGACCATCTATCAAAAACATCAATGTCAAACTCTTTGTAAATAGAAATCCTCCAATAACTGGGGAAAGAATCATTCCCAGATTTGCTCCTAAATAGCATAAACTATAAGCTTTTTGCCTCTCTTCTTGCTGGCTTAAATCTGCAATCAAAGCATCATATGCTGGTCTTTCCATCATTGCAAATAATCCTGCAACAAAAAATAAAGAAATTGTGTACATATTGATATCTAAGAATGACAATGTCACATAACTTATAACAGTAACAAGGTCACAAAAAATAATACAATTGCGTTTATTATATCGATCAGTAAGATAGCCAGCAAACAACATGCATGGAACTTGAATGATATTCATAATAAGTAAAAGGGATGCTACCGAAGAAGCATCCATATCTAACTGATTTGATAAAATTAAAGTCATCATAGGCCATACCATTTCACCCATACAAGTCACAACCTTACCAAAAGCCAAAACATAGATTTCTCTTTTTAAACCACTATATTGTTTAAAAAACTTCATCAGAGCACCTCCTTTTCTATTTTATAAAGTAAATTTTATCTCTATTTGGATATAAGAATGTCATGCCATCACGTGTAAATGACACTGTTTCTTCACTAAATAATGTATATGTCAAACCATTATACTGATATTTAATATTTAATTCTAAAGCATAAACAGTATCATAAGACATGCAAATATCACCTTTTAATGGAATTCTATTTTGATTATTCCATAACCCTATTGTTGGTCCTGGTCCATGACCATAAATATTACATGGATGAGAATATAAACATGCATCTATGTTTTCTTCTTTTGCTTTTGCTAAAGCATCCATCAAAACATCATTTCCACTTTTTCCATTTTCCATACATTCACCAACAATATCTTGGAAACGATTGTTCACTTTAAATCCTTCTTGCATCCACATTGGAACATCAGTATCTTCATCCTTAGCAACATAAGCAAGCCTTTGCGTATCTGTACACATATTTAAATATTTGATACCAAAATCACAATGTAATAAATCACCTTTTTCAATGACTCCTTGATAAATGACTCCATCATGTCCTTCTCTTTGAATATCAATTGTTGGAGAGAACCAATATTGTAAACCAGCTTGTGTAACCTTATCCATCATATAGAACTCTAAATCTTCACAAGTTGTCTGTCCTGGAACTATCGCCTTTAAGCTGAATGCTTCTTCAATCACTTCAAAAGCTGTTTTCATTAATTCTGGATATAAAGAAAATTCTGTTGGCGTTCTGATTTCCATAATTTTAATTGGAATCATTTCATCAACCATAAATCTTTCTACATATTCTGGTTTTAAGCTTTCTTTTAATTCGGTATATAACCCGTAGCTTAATCCATCAGCATAAGTAAAATCCTTAGAAATATTAATTGCAATTTTTTGTGGCTGATATTCATCAAATAAACGATTTAATGCAGCCATTTGTTCTTCTTCACCAAATTTCCAATACTGTGGATAATACTGATTTAAATCAGTATCTGGCATACTTAAAGAAAAACGTTTCACTTCATCATTTTGCTTTATAAAAACAAGCATTGTAATACGTCTTGCTGTTAAATAGCTTGCAGGTGTTAATGCATCAAAGACAAGATCTTCATGATATTCTTTACTAGCAACAATCCATGCATCACTTTGACTTTGTTTCATTACAGCAGGAACAATAATATCCAGTCTTTCTTTTAAACATATATCTTTAATTTTATATTGTTCTTTAATTGATTTTATTTTCATAAATAACTCCTTTTAAAAAAGAAAGGAGAAAATCTCCTTTCATGTCTTTTTATTTAAAATAAGCTCTTGTTAAGTTGAAATGTCCTTCTGGAGAAGAAGTAATACCTTCTAAGTTTTCAACTTTTAAGAATGGATCAGAATATCCAAATAATGGGATAATGTAAGCCATTTCTTCGATAAGATATTTTTCTGCTTCGTGTAATTTATTAATACGAGCATCACCATCTAAACGATTAGCTTCATCAATTAATGCTTCATATTTATCATCATCAGTTGTGTTACCTGGAGTAGTTGCTCCATAGTTCATTGATAAGTATGCCATTGGATCAATGAAGTCAGCAGTCATAGCATGACGGCAGATTTCGAAATCACCTTTATCACGAGCATCAAAGAATGCTTCACCTTCCATTGGTTTATATTCTAAATCAATGTAAATTTGTTTAAATGATTCTTGTAATGATTGTACTACAGTTTTATGCATTGCATTATCATTTGAAGCATAAGTTAATTTTAATCTGTTATTTTCGCTATATCCAGCTTTTTTCATGAATTCTTGAGCTTTAGCTAAGTCATAATATGCATATTGACTATCTTTGTCTGCTTCTTCACGGAAGTCACCATTAACTCCTGGAATACCTCTTGGAATGAATCCATGTAATTCGTAAGCATTGTCACCTTTTTCAACAACTGTTAACATTGCTTCACGATTTACAGCATACATCATAGCTTTACGAACATTAACATCTTTTAAAACTTCATTTGTATTTTCATCACCAGCATTAACCAATACATAGTAGTTACATACAAATGGATCAATGTTATAAACTTGTGCTTTTAATTTTTCATCACTATTAATTGTTTTATCATTAACGTTAGTAGCGAAATCAAGTTGTCCTGATTGGAAAGCTGTTGTTTGAGTATCTTTATCAGAAATATTCTTAAATTCAATAGCTTCTAATTTAACTTCATCAGCAGCATAGTAATTTGTATTCTTTTTCATTGAAATAATATCTTTAACGTTAACTGAATCAATAACAAATGCACCATTTGTTGGATAACCTGGAGTTAATGCCCAAGTAGATTTAGTAACATCTTCAACATTTTCTTCAAAATAAGCCTTTTGTACTGGATAGAATACAGTATTTGTTAATAATGAAGTAAAGTATGCACACTTTTCATTTAAAGTAATTTCAAGTGTAGTTGCATCTACAGCTTTAACAGCCATATCTTTTAATTCATCCATTGTCTTATAAGCAGCCCAACCCTTGTCAGTCTTATGACCAGCTCCTTTAATATATTGATAGATGAATTGTGTATAGTAACCTTCAGTTGTTACTGCACGTTTCCAAGAGTAAGCGAAGTCTTCAGCAGTTAAATCTTTTCCATCGCTCCACTTCAATCCTTCTTTTAATTTGATAGTATATGTTAAACCATCTTCACTGATTGTTGGCATATCTGTAGCTAATGCCAATTCAACACTACCATCTTTTCCTAATTTGTATAATCCCTCATACAC
>CATOPA010000045.1 GCA_951801965.1 uncultured Erysipelotrichaceae bacterium
GAACTGTACCATTAGTATCTAAAGTATGTAATATTAATATGGTTAAGATTGCTACTGATATTATTACATTAGATTTAACAAAGAGAAAGTCACCAGTATTAGACTTACAAGAAAAGAAAATTCCACATGTAGGCGTTAAACAAGCTGTGTTCCCATTTAATATGTTCCCAGAAGTTGACCCTGTTTTAGGGCCAGAAATGAGATCAACAGGAGAAGTTTTAGGATTAGGAGCGTCTTATGGTGCTGCTTATTATAAGGCTGAAGAGGGGTCACAAGCAACTCTTCCAACAAGTGGAAAAGTATTGATTAGTGTGAATGATCTTGATAAACCAGAAGTTGTAAGTTTGGCTCAAGGATATTATGATGCTGGATTTGAAATTGTTGCGACTGGTAAAACATTTGAATTGATTCAAGCAAGTGGAATTCCTGTTCAAAAAATCAAAAAACTTTATGAAGGAAGACCAAATATTACTGATGCTTTAACAAATGGAGAACTTGCAATGGTTATCAATACACCTCATGGAAAACAAAGTGCTGAAGATGACAGTTATATTAGAAAAACTGCTATTAAGATGAGAATTCCATATATGACAAATATTGCTGCTGCAAAAGCATCATTAGAAGGAATTATGGAAATGAATATTCATGGAAGCCATGAAGTGAAATCTTTACAAGATTATCATAAGTCTATTAAATAGTCGCTATGGAGACATAGCGATTTTCCTTTGATACTATCGTGTTTTTTGTAATTCGTTGACAAAAGAAGAAAGAGTTTGATATAATAGTTTTACATTATTTAAAATGTGTTAAATGATGTTATTTACGTACAAAAATGGGAGGAAGAAAAAATGAAATTATTAAAGAAATCTCTTTCTGTCCTTGTTGCTGTTGCAACACTGATTACACTTGTAGGATGTGGTGGTAATAAAGATACAAGTACAGGAGAAAAAGTATTTGTTTTTGGACAATCTAATCCAAAAGTTGGTTTGGATATGCAAACAAATACAAATGCTGGAGCATCATCAGTTGCAGATAATGTTTTAGAAGGTTTGTATCGTTGGAATGATGATAACAAAGAAGAACCAGTTTTAGCAACTGATTTTCCAGAGGTGTCTGAAGATGGATTAACTTATACATTTGAGTTAAAAAGTGGGGTTAAATTTAGTAATGGGGCTGACTTAACTTCTGCTGATGTTAAGTATACATTTGAAAGAATGTTTAAACCTGAAACAGGGTGCGCAAATACTTATATGTATGAGATGATTGTTGGTGCTAAAGATATGTTAAATGGAAAAGCATCAGAATTAAAAGGATTTAAAATTATTGATGATTTACATTTTACAATCACTTTAGAATATAAATTTGCACCTTTTATTGCTAACTTAGGTATGGATTATGGCTCAATTTATCCAAGAGAAGCTTGTGAAGCTGCAGGGAAAGATTGGGGTAAAGGAACAAATTTAATTGGAACTGGACCTTATGTTATTGTTGAAAATGATGATTTAACAAAAGTTGTTTTCGAACCAAATAAAAATTGGCATAATGGAACACCAAATTTAGATCGTTTAGAAATCCGTTATTTTGATGATTCTAATACAAAGATGATGGAGTATGAACAAGGAAATATTGATATGTGTGATTTAAGCACAACTTTATTAGATCAATACCAAAATCATGAAACAATTAAAAATGAAATTACACAAATTACTCCATTAGGAACTTATTTCTTATCACTTAAAGTCAATGATCCAGCTTTAAATAACCCAAAAGTTAGAGAAGCTATTTCACTTGCAATTAATCGTGATGAATTCTGTAAAACAGTTTTAAATGGTGCTGGTGAACCTGCATCATCATTCTTAAATCCAGGAGTTCCAGGACATGATGAAAAATTAGAAACATATGAATATAATGTAGAAAAAGCAAAATCATTATTAAAAGAAGCTGGTGTCACAAATCCAACATTCACTGCTGAAGTAAGATCTGGTGATGAAAAGATTGCAACTGCTCTTCAAGCTTACTTAAAAGAAGCTGGAATTACTATGAATGTTGAAACAATTGATTCAGGTTTATGGGCTGAAAAGAGATCAGCAGGAAACTTACAAGCAACAGTTATTGGATGGTTCCCATTATATGCAGATGCTGACAATCAAATGTATACATATTACTTCTCTGAAAATGCTGCAGGGAAGAGTGTATTCTATAATAACCCTGAATTTGATAAATTAATGACTGAAGCAAGACAAACAGTTGATGATGATGCTAAACGTGTTGAATTATACAAACAAGCAGACTATATTTTATCTCGTCAGGATTATGCAACAATTCCTTTATATTATGGAAAGTTACAATTTGTTTCTAAACCATATGTAAAGAATGCAAAATTAGGAAACTTAATTTATCATTTATATGATATTGACATTGATTTAGATGCAAAGAATGCAAAATAATTTATAAAAGACATCATATGGAATGCATACTTGCATTCCATATTATTTGTTTATATGAGAGGAGGAAAAACATGGGAAGTTATTTAGTGAAACGTGTATTGCAAGCAATAGGTGTTATTTTATGTATTTCAATTATCACGTTTTTTGTATTAAATATTGTTCCAGGGAATCCAGTAAGAATTATGTTAGGCGAGTTTGCTGATGAAGCAACAATTGCTCGTGTGACAGCAGAAATGGGATTAGATCAACCTATTATTGTTCAATACTTTAATTGGTTGAAAAATATGTTAATGGGAGATTTTGGAGTGTCTTATTTCCAAAATAAGCCTGTCCTTGATATTTTGGTAACATCATTTTTAATTACTGCAAAATTGGCAGGAATTGCTTACTTACTTTCTATTGTTTTGGGAGTTGTTGTAGGTGTTGTTGCTGCAGTGAATCGTGGAAAATGGATAGATTCTTTTTTGATGACATTATCTGTTTTTGGAATATCTGCACCATCTTTTTGGATTGCGATTATTTTACAGATTTTTATTTGTTTAAAATTGAATTTATTGCCATTATCAGGTATTTCTTCAGTATCTTCATTTATTCTTCCTGGTATTGCACTTGGAACACGTTATGCTGCAAGTGTCGCAAGAATTACACGTACAAGTATGTTAGAAGTTTTGTCACAGGATTATATTCGTACTGCACAGGCAAAAGGATTAAAAAAGTGGGCAGTTATTATCAAACATGCATTTAGAAATGCATTAATTCCGGTGATTACAATTGCGGGATCTGAACTAGGAAGTATTTTAACAGGGTCTGTTTTGATTGAATCTATTTTCCAAATTCCTGGAATTGGGAAAATGCTTGTTGATAGTATTAACACACGTGATCTTCCTATTGTACAAGGAGGGGTTATGTATATTGCTGTCATCTGTGTCATTATGTATTTGGTGGTTGATATCTTATATACATTTGTTGACCCTAGAATTACACTTGGAAAGGAGTCTGAATCGTAATGGTGAATGAAAATAATAAAGCACGTAGTTATTGGTCTATTAGCTGGAGTATTTTTAAGAAAAATAAAGTGGCAATGGTTTGTTTAGTGATTGTCATTTTACTATGTTTAGTTGCTCTCTTTGCTCCATGGATTGCTCCATATGACCCAGATAAACAAGTTTTAACAGATAAATTGATGCCTCCATGCGCTGCTCACTGGTTTGGAACTGATGATTTAGGAAGAGATATCTTCTCTAGAATTGTTTATGGATGTCGTATTTCTTTAAGCGTAGGTATTATTTCTCAAATTATTGCTACAATTATTGGTTATACAATGGGTGTATGTGCAGGGTACTTTGGAGGTAAAGTTGATTCAGTGATTTCATTTATTATTCAAGTATTCTCATCTTTTCCATTCTTGTTGTTTGCTATCGCGATTATGTTTGTTTTAGGGCCAGGATTGATTAATCTTTATTTAGCTTTAGGGTTATTAGGATGGTCTGGAACAGCACGTTTGATACGTGGAGATGTAATGAGATTAAAGAAAATGGAATATATTGATGCATGTAAAGTCAGTGGTGGAAATAGCTTTAGAATTATTATGAAGCATCTTTTACCAAACTGTTTATCAACTTTGATTGTTACAATTACTTTAGGAATACCAAGTGCTATCATGTCAGAAGCGTCACTAAGCTTCTTAGGTTTGGGAGTTAAACCACCTATGGCAAGCTGGGGATCTATGATTAGTTATTCTCAACCATATATTAGAAGTGCAACATATTTTAGTGTTATACCAGGGTTGGCTATTATCATTACAGTATTAGCTTTTAATATGTTAGGTGATGGATTGCGAGATGCATTAGATCCAAAATTAAGATCATAAAGGAGTATGAAGATATGAAAGAGAATAAAGAACTATTAGAAGTGAAAAATCTTGGTATTACTTTCTTTACTGATCAAGGGGCTTTGCCAGCTGTACAAGAAGTTGATTTTAAAATTTATGAAGGAGAAACGCTTGGTGTTGTTGGAGAATCGGGTTGTGGAAAAAGTATGACAGCATTGTCTTTAATGCAGTTGATACCAACACCACCAGGAAAGATTACTTCGGGTGAGATTATTTATAAAGGTGAAGATTTATTAAAGAAATCACAAGATGAAATTCAACAAATCAGAGGGAAAGAAATTTCAATGATTTTTCAAGAACCAATGACATCATTAAATCCTGTTATTACTGTTGGAAAACAGATTATGGAATCTATATTGATACATGATGAGGTTTCAAAAGAGGATGCTAGTCGCAGAGCATTAGAAATGATTAAATTAGTTGGTATTCCAATGCCAGAAAAAGTATTTGCTTCATATCCTCATCAATTATCTGGAGGAATGAGACAAAGAATTATGATTGCTATGGCTTTGTCTTGCCAACCATCACTTTTAATTTGTGATGAACCAACAACAGCTTTAGATGTCACAATTCAAGCTCAAATATTACGATTAATTAATAAGATGAAACATGAAATGAATTCTTCAGTTTTATTAATTACACATGATATGGGAGTTATTTCTGAAATGGCAGATAATGTTATCGTTATGTATGCTGGAAAAATTGTTGAGTATACGGCTGTTAAAAATTTATTTAAGAATCCATTACATCCATATACATTAGGGTTAATGGCATCAATTCCAGACATTGATTCAGATGATGAAGAAGAACTTGAAGTTATTCCAGGATCAGTTCCAATGTTATATGAGTTACCAAAGGGGTGCTTCTTTGCTCCAAGATGTAAATATGCAAAGGAAATCTGCCATAATGAATGTCCTTCAATGATTGATAAAGGTGAAAATCATCTGGTACGTTGTTGGAAATATGATAAAGAACATGGAAAAGAATGGGAGGATGAGTAAATGGAAAATGATGTTTTATTAAAAGTTGAACATTTAAAGAAATATTATTCTATAAAAACATCTTCTTTGAAGAAAGCAACATCTTATGTTAAGGCTGTTGATGATATAAGTTTTGAAGTGAAAGTTGGTGAAACTTTTGGTGTTGTTGGTGAATCTGGATGTGGGAAATCAACAATGGGAAAAAGTGTTATTCGTTTAATTGAGCCAACAAGTGGTAAGATTTTTCTTGACGGTGAAGATTTTACTGCATTAAAAGGAAAAGATTTGGTCAAGGCAAGAGAAAAGATTAAATTGATTTTTCAAGATCCTTATGCTTCATTAAATCCAAGAATGACAGTGAAAGATATTATTGGAGAACCTATTGATATTTCTAAAAAATATCCTACAAAACAACAGCGAGATGAACGTATTGTTGAAGTAATGAAACAAGTTGGATTAAATCTTGATTATATGTATCGTTATCCACATGAATTTTCAGGTGGACAAAGACAAAGAATTGGTATTGCAAGAGCAATTGCTTTACAACCAAAATTGATTATTTGTGACGAACCAGTGTCTGCTTTAGATGTTTCTATTCAGGCAAAGATTATTAATTTATTGAAACAATTGCAAAAAGATTTAGGAATAGCATATATTTTTATTTCACATGACTTGAGTGTTGTTAAACATATTGCTGATAGAGTTGTTGTTATGTATTTAGGAAATGTGATGGAAATGGCTGATAAAAAAGATTTATTTAAAAATCCATCTCATCCATATACACAAGCTTTACTTGATGCTGTACCAAAGATTTCAGAAGAAAGAATTGATGATAAAGATGTTTTAAGTGGAGATGTTCCAAGTCCTGCTAATCCACCAAAAGGATGTTGTTTTTGCACAAGATGTCCTAAGGCCATGGAAATCTGTCATTCAATCAAACCAGAATTGATTGAAATTGAACCTGGACATCAATGTGCCTGTCATTTGTTTACAAATCAAAAATAAAAGAGGAATAGAAAAATGGAAATAAAAGTTGATAGAGATTTATTAGTGAATTTATGTAAAGAACTTATTCAAGTACCAAGCCCTGTAAGTTATTATGAAGAAATCCATCCTTTTTTAGAAGAAAAAGCAAAGGAATTAGGATATGAAGTGGCTTATGATCGTAAAAGAACAGCTTACATCACATTAGAGGGTGAAGATAATTCTAAGACTGTATGTATGGGAGCTCATGTTGATACTATTGGTTTAATTGTACGTCATATTAGAGATGATGGACAAATTGAAGTTCGTCAATTAGGTGGTGTTAATTATTCAAGTCTTGAAGGAGAAAGTGTAACTGTTCATACAAGAGATGGACGTGCATATCGTGGAATGGTTATCTGTAAGTCACATTCTGTACATGTTTATGATGATGCAAGAACATTGCCTCGTGATGAAGCAAATATGAGAGTGATTTTACATGAAGATGTTCATACACAAAAAGATGTTATGGATTTAGGAATTGAACATGGGGATGTTATTTCAGTTGATCCACATTTTGAATACACTGAATCTGGATTTGTAAAATCACGCTTTATTGATGATAAAGCATGTGTTGCTGTTTTACTAGCAATGGTAGATTATTTGAATAAAAATCATTTAAAACCAAAATATCGTACATTATTAGCCTTTCCATTATATGAAGAAATTGGTCATGGTGGATCATATGTACCAGAAGAAGTCAGCGAATACGTTGCTTTAGATATTGGATTGATTGGTCCTGATTGCCATGCGACTGAAAAGCATGTCAGCATTTGCGCTAAAGATGCATTTTCACCTTATGATAGAGGTTTAACAAATAGAATTATCAATCAGGCAAAAAAAGCAGATGTAAATTATTGTGTTGATATCTTCTACCGTTATGGAACAGATGCTAATGCAGCTATTAGAGGTGGACATAATGTTTATACAGCTGCCTTTGGTATGGCTTGTATCAATACACATGGTATGGAACGTTGTCATGTTGAAGCTATCGAAGAGACAGCTAAGCTTGCTATTGCTTATGCATTAGATATTGAATAATAGTTATATATCATTCTCTTTAAAGGGAATGATATTTTTTTCTAGTGAATGAAAACAAATTCATGTATAATAGAAAAGAAGAAGGGTAGGGATTGCAGTTATGAAAAAAGTATTGATATTATTATCTATGATGCTCATTGGTTTAACAGGGTGTACAAATAATGATGAATTAGAATCTTTAAAAAAGGAAAATGAAACATTAAAACAAGTTCTTAATGATTCTCAAAATAGACAAGATATTAGCATAGAAGGAGATTGTACATTAACGATTTATCAAATTTGTGATGATTATGGAGAAAATGAGAAGTTAGTGATTGTTTCATTTTATCAAAAAGATCCATTTTTGATTCGAGTTGATAGTGAAGTTGCTACTGAATTAAATGAAGGAGAAGACTACACATTTGAAGTTGATGGAAAGATAGATATAAAAGCGACAAGCTCTGAAGTTATTGATTTTGAGAATATTCTTTCAAAGAATTCTGAGAAATTGAAACTCGTAGGTCCAGCAAAGGAAAATGAACAAGGTGAATCTTCTAATAGATTATCAATATCTCAATAAAAAGACATTGCATTAAATATAGAAAATAACCTTTTCAGTTCTAAAAGATTATAGAGAAGAATATAAAATAGAGATTTTTATAAAAAAGTCAGAAAATCTTAAGTATAAAGGTAGAGGGCTAGTAAGTATTTACTTATTTTCTATCTTTTTATTTTTATAATGATTGATTCGAAATCAATTGTATGTTCATAGTTAGTTCAAATAAAAAATATTTAATAGAATGTGAGGAGATGATAGAGAAGTGCTTCAAGTAAAAAAGATATATAAGCAATATAAAACAGGGGACTTAATTCAAAAGGCATTAGATGGGGTCAGTTTGAATTTAAGAGATAATGAGTTTGTTGCGATATTAGGTCCAAGTGGTTCTGGGAAAACAACACTTTTAAATATTATAGGTGGATTAGATAGATATGATCAGGGAGATTTAATTATTAATGGGATATCTACTAAAAAATATAAAGATAGAGATTGGGATTCCTATCGTAATCATACAATAGGATTTGTTTTTCAAAGTTATAATTTGATTCCACATCAAAATGTTCTTTCTAATGTAGAATTGGCTTTAACAATATCAGGTATATCAAAAACTGAAAGAAAGCAAAGAGCTATAAAAGCATTAGAACAAGTTGGATTAAAAGAACAAATGCACAAAAAACCAAATCAAATGTCTGGTGGACAGATGCAACGTGTTGCTATTGCAAGAGCATTAGTCAATGATCCAGATATTTTATTGGCAGATGAACCAACTGGAGCATTAGATAGTGAAACAAGTGTTCAAGTTATGGAGCTTTTAAAAGAAGTTGCTAAAGATAGATTGGTTGTGATGGTTACACATAATCCAGAACTTGCAAAAGAATATGCTACACGTATTGTAGAATTAAGAGATGGGAAGATTCGTTCTGATAGTGATCCTTATGATATAGATGAAAAGCAATTACAAAAACCTAAACATCAAAACATGGGTAAATCATCAATGTCTCTTTTCACTTCTTTATCTCTAAGCTTTAATAACTTACGTACAAAAAAAGCAAGAACCATTTTAACATCCTTTGCAGGATCTATTGGTATTATTGGTATTTCATTAATTTTATCTTTGTCTCATGGTGTGAATCAGTATATTCAAGATATAGAAGAAGAAACATTATCAGAATATCCTTTGCAAATACAAAGCAGTGGTATTGATATGTCATCTATGCTTGTTGATGTACAAAATGATATAAATAAACCAAAAGATGAAACAAAGATACAAGTTTCTAAAATGATTACAAATATGTTTTCAAAAATTGGTTCAAATGATTTGGCTTCTTTAAAAACATATTTAGATAATGGCCAAAGTCATATACAAGATTATACTAATTCTATAGAGTATAATTATAATGTTGCACCTCAAATTTACAGCATTTTGCCTAGTGGTGTAAGACAAGTGCATCCAGATCAGTCATTTTCATCTTTAGGACTAGGTTCAGCAACGAGCTCTAATAGTATGATGTCTATGATGATGAGTACAGATGTTTTCTATCAGCTTCCTAAAAATCCTTCATTATATGAAGATCAATATGATATTAAAGAAGGAAGATGGCCACAGAATTATAAAGAATGTGTGCTTGTTTTAACACGAAATGGTAAAATTAGTGACTTTATGTTATATACATTAGGTTTGAGAGATTTTTCTGAACTAGATAAAATGGTACAACAATTTTCAAGAGAAGAAGAAGTTGAAGATTTAGGCGATTTAGGAGTTTATGAATATAAAGATGTTATAGGAAAAGAATTTAAGCTTGTGAATGCTTATGATTATTATGAATACGATGAGCAGTATCATGTTTATAAAGATAAAACAGAAGATGAAGATTACATGAAAAAGCTTGTTGAAAGTGGCGAAACTATAAAAATTGTAGGAATTGTTCAACCAACTGAGAATTCTACAGCAACAATGCTGCAGGCAGGAATTGGATATCATGAATCCCTATCAACACATGTTATAGAACAGGCACAATCAAGTGATATTATAAAAAGACAATTAGAGAAACCAAATATTGACGTTTTTACAGGAAAGGCTTTTGACAGTGATAAAAAGGCCAATGCTTTTGATATGAGTTCATTGTTTAGTGTCGATGAAAAAATATTGAAACAAGCATTTACTTTTGATGAGAGTGTACTTTCATCAAGTATGTCAGGACTTGATTTAAGTCAGATTTCTTTAGATATGAGTGCTTTACCAGCAATAGATGTTGATAAGATTTTTGCAGATATGCAAGTTGACTTACAGCCAGAAGATTTTGATCATCTATCTCAAGTTCTTTTCGAAGATTTCCAAAAGTATCTTGTTGAAAATCAATTAATGAACCCAACACTTATGAATGATTATATGAGAGCCTATTTACAAACACCACGAGCTCAAGCAATTATACAAAAAGAGATGGCTGTGATTATACAAAATAGTGGTATGACTCAACAATTTGAAGCTGCATTACAAAAACAAATGCAAACTATTATGGTTCAATATACAAATGTATTGACTCAATCCATACAAGAACAAATCAGTCAGCAGATGAGTCAACTTCCAATGAATATGCAAAAAGCTTTAAAGGTTGATCCAACAATGTTTGCGAAAGCTATTCAAGTGAAGATGGATGAAGATGAATTAACTGAATTAATGATGTCATTAATGACATCACAGACAGCTTCTTATGATAATAATCTTAAAAAATTGAATTATGCAGATTTTGATAAACCAAATGCAATCAATATATATCCAAAAGATTTTGAAAGTAAACAAAGTGTTATAGATATTTTAGACAAATATAATGAAAATATGGAAAAAGTGGATGAAAATAAAGTGATTTCATATACAGATATTGTTGGAACACTGATGTCATCTGTAACAGATATTATAGATATGATTAGTTATGTCTTAATTGCCTTTGTTGCTATATCATTAGTTGTTTCATCTATTATGATTGGTGTTATTACTTATATAAGTGTTTTAGAAAGAAAAAAAGAAATTGGTATTTTAAGGGCTATTGGAGCTTCTAAAAATAATATTTCAAATGTTTTTAATGCTGAAACATTTATTATAGGATTGCTGTCAGGAGTTTTAGGAATAGGAATTACTTTCATATTACTGATTCCAAGCAATATGATTATTCATGATCTTGCTGGAAATACTGCATTAAATGCTGAATTACCATTGAATGCAGCAATCATTTTAATAGCTTTAAGTGTGATTTTAACTCTTATTGGAGGATTGATCCCATCAAGAAAAGCAGCACAGGAAGACCCAGTAACAGCACTACGAACTGAGTAAAAGAATTTTATATTGAGAATAGAGAAGAAGTCACTAAGTAAGTGATTTCTTTTATTTTATATGTAATTAATAATTTTATTGCAAAAAAATAATATTAATAATATAATAAGGGTGAGGTGATTTGAAATGACTAAAAAAATCTATGCTCTTATAATAATTATTTTCGTTTGTTTTATATCTATGACACCAATTTATGCAAAAGAAACAGAAATTCATGATATGAAAATTGATGTAACTATAGATCAAAGGGGAAATGCTCATATTGAGGAAACATGGTCTATGAGTGTTCATGAAGGAACAGAAGTTTATAAAGTCTTAGATAATATGGATGAATCTGTTGTTTCTTCTTTGCATGTGAAAGATGAAACTGGGAAGGTTTATGAAACTGTCAAGGATTGGGATATTGACTGGGAATTTGAGGAAAAAGCAAATAAATGTGGTATCATACAAGATGATGATAGATATGAGATATGTTTAGGTATAGGAAAGTATGGAGAGAAAACATATACTTTTGATTATCGTGTTTCAGATTTTGTGAAGCAATATGATCATAACCAGGGATTGAACTATGCTTTTTTTTCAGAAATGTCACTAAGTATCAATAAGGCTGAAGTCAGAATTTCATCGCCTTATGATTTTGATGATGAAAATAGTCAAATTTGGGCATTTGGTTATGAAGGAAAAGTGTATTATGATCATGGTGATGTTATTTTAAAAACATCAAAACCAATAAGTGAGGATGGAAAAATGCAGCTTTTGATGAAAATCAGTGAACCATTGTTTCAAAATACTTTTTATCAAAAAGGAGATTTCCAAGAAATATTAGATGAAGCATTAAATCAAAGTGAATACAATGAAGATGACTATTATCAAAATGGTTATTATCAGGCTTTTCCTTATGAGTCAGATATTGGTGCTATTCTTATTGGCATTGGATTATTATTTGCTGGAACTATTGGGATAGTTATAGCAAGTTTATCTTACAGCTTAAAAAGGAAACAGTTATCACAATATCGATTTCAAGATTATCATGAATTTGATCAATCAATGAATTATGAAAATTCATGTATTCCTTTACAGGGAGATCTATTCCAAATATCATATCTTGCAATGCAAGCAGGTTTAATAACAGATAATAAGATGTTATTTAATGCTGTTTTAGCGCAATGGGTACAAAAGAAATGGCTAACAATTGAAAAGGAAACAATATCTTTTTTGGTTAATGTTGAACAGGAGAGTGAAAATCCAATTGAAAAGGAACTTTATTCTTTGTTTATGCAAGCCTCACATCAAGGAGTGAGGCTCCAAGAAAAAGCATTTGAGAAATGGTGCCAGGGTCATTATGATCAAATGAATCAATGGTATGATTCTGCAAATCAATATATAGAAGAACTATATAAAAAGGATGGTTTGATTTGTGAAGAAACAGTGCAAGGAAAATGGCTATGGAAAACAATCACAACAACCAGATTAATTTTTGCATCTTCTTTAAGAAATGATATGAAAGATATTTTAGGATTTAAAAATTATTTAGAGAATTATTACTCTTCTTTTACGCCTCAGCAACTAGAAACACATATGCCATATATAGAACTCTTTAATATTTATGAAATGATGAAAGATTATATAGAAGATTATTATCCAAATCATTTGATGCTCTATTCATTTCATTCTATTCATCATATACATCATCATATGGTAGAAAGTGATGTCAGCTCATCTAGTTTTAGTGGTGGTGGAAGTAGTTTTTCTGGTGGTGGAGGCGGTGGAGTTCGCTAACATTGATATGAGACAGGTTTATTGAAAGCCTGTCTTTTATAATTTATTAAAAAATATGTTATATTTATAAAATAAAAAAAGAAAATTATCAATTTTATTTGTATATAGTAGTATGGGGGCAAATTTTATAAGAGATGTTGTTTACTTAAAGCAAATATATGTTATAATATGTTTGTCCCCCTATATGATATAGAAATGGGGTGTTCAGTATTTTTTCAGCAGTACATAATGATTATCTTGAAGCTATCTCTAAGTTACGTTTGATTGATGATGATTTTATGAATGTTGTCTTTAAGGATAAAGACTGTCTTGAACTTCTTTTATCTCTTATATTCAATGAACATGTAGAAATTGTTTCTTATGAGAATCAATATCCTTTTAAGAATCTTCATGGCAGAGATATACAGATAGATGTTCTTGTGAAAACAGAAGATCATCATTATATCAATGTAGAAGTTCAAAGACAAAGTCAAGGAG
>CATOPA010000046.1 GCA_951801965.1 uncultured Erysipelotrichaceae bacterium
ATGGAGACACCTGTACCCATACCGAACACAGAAGTTAAGCATCATAACGGCGAAGATAGTACGCAAGTGCGACAATAGCAAGTTGCCGGTCTTTATGAGGAGATTGTCTTTATCTCCTCCTTTTTTTCGCATTTTTTAGAGAACATTATCTTTTTGTTGTATCATTGTATAAAGATAGATATAATAAAATTAGGATAATAATTATAGAGGAGATAAAAAATGAAACTAACAAAAAATGGAATTAAGGAAAGAAAGTTTTTTGAAGATAATGGAATTATTCTTCCAAGTTATGATGTTGATAAAATGGTTCAAAAAACATTAGAAGCACCTCAATGGGTACATTTTGGAATAGGAAATATTTTCCGAGTATTTATTGGTGGTATTGCTGATGAACTCATTTCTAAAGGCTACACAGATAAGGGATTGACTTGTGTTGAAACTTTTGATTTTGAGGTTGTCGATAAAATCTATAAACCATATGATAATTTAGGATTAAGTATTATTTTACGTGGCGATGGTTCAAGAGAAAATCGTGTACTTGCTTCTATGGCTGAAGCAGTAAAGGCAGATTATCATGATGAAAATCAATGGAATCGATTAAAAGAGATATTTAAGAGCCAAGCTCTTCAAATTGTTTCTTTTACCATTACAGAAAAGGGATATGCTTTAAAGAATGCTAATGGAGATTATTTTGAATTTATTCAATCTGATATTAACAATGGACCTAATCAATCAACAAGTGCAATGGCTATTTTAACTGCAATGTTATGGGAGAGATTTAAAGATAGTCAAACACCACTTGCTTTGGTATCAATGGATAACTGTTCTCATAATGGAGATTTATTAAAGTCATCTGTTTTGACAATTGCAAAAGAATGGCAGTTAAAAGGATTTGTGAGTGAGGATTTTATTAACTACATTAATGATGAGAAAAAAGTTGCTTTCCCTTGGACTATGATTGATAAAATTACACCAAGACCTAGTGTTGCTATTGCTGATGAGTTAGAAGCATTAGGAATAGAAGATATGCAACCTGTTGAAACAACAAAAAGAACATATATTGCTCCATTTATTAATGCTGAGGGACCACAGTATTTAGTGATTGAAGATAATTTCCCAAATGGTAGAATAGAATTGCAACATGGACATGGTGTCTATTTAGCAGATCGTGAAACTGTCAATAAATCAGAAAGAATGAAAGTCACTGCATGTTTAAATCCTGTCCATTCTGCTTTAGGTCCTTTAGAAGTTGTTTTAGGTATTGAACTTTTTGCTGATGGATTAAAAGATCCTGAATTATTGAAAATGGGTAGACAAGTCGCTTATGATGAAGGACTTCCTGTTGTTGTTGATCCAAAAATCATATCACCAAAAGCTTTTGTAGATGAATTATTTGATGATAGATTTCCAAATGAATATTTAGGAGATACAAATTTAAGACTATCTACTGATGTTTCTCAAGGAGTTGGTGTCCGTTTTGGTGAAACTGTGAAAGCATATGTTCAAAAGTATGGAACTGCTGAAAGTTTAGTGGCTATTCCATTAGGTATTGCTGGATGGCTTCGCTATATGTTAGCAGTTGATGATCAAGGACAGGCATATGAATTAGCGCCTGATCCAATGAATGAAGAGTTGACTGAATTATTAAAAGATGTTGTTGTGGGAGATCCTACAAGTTTAAAAGATCAACTTAAGCCTGTTCTTTCTAATAAGAGTATTTTCTTTACTGATCTATATGAGGCTGGTTTGGGAAATAAAATTGAAGATATGTTTAGAGAAATGATAGCAGGTATTGGTGCAACTCGTGCAACTGTCCATAAATATTTTGGCTAAATCATACTATGTAAAAAGAGGACAAGAAAATTTGTCCTTTTTTAAAAACTGAAAAAATAAATGTATAATTATTTGATATTTTTAAATAATAATGTATGATTATTATTGTAATTGTTAGTTAATTGATATGACAAGAAAAGAAGGAGATGAAATAAATGTTAGAAGTTGGAACAAAAGCACCAGAATTTATACTTCAGGATCAAAATGGTAAGGAAGTTTCTTTAAAAGATTATAAAGGAAAAAGGATTATTCTTTATTTTTACCCTAGGGATAATACCCCAGGATGTACAAAACAAGCTTGTGGATTTGCGGAAAACTATCCATTGTTTGTTGAAAAAGATGTGATTATTATTGGAATAAGTAAAGATAGTGTTGCATCTCATAAAAAATTTGAAATGAAATATAATCTTCCATTTATACTTTTATCAGATCCCCAATTACAAGCTATTCAAGACTATGATGTTTGGAAAGAAAAAAATATGTATGGAAAGAAAGTTATGGGAGTTGTGAGAACAACATATCTTATAGATGGAAATGGAATTATTCAAAAGGCTTTTGATAAAGTGAAAGCAGCTGACAATCCCCAACAAATGCTTAAAGAGATTATATAAAATCTCTTTTTTAATTTGATATACATAGAAAATATCTAACCGAAAATCTAACCGTTTTTGTTATATATAAAGATATAATAGTATGAAATGGCTACTTTTTTGCTTAATAACGGATAGATTTGTGATATTTTTATCAAAATATATTTTAAAATCTTGACAGATTTATAAAACGAGGTAAAATATTTTTGTAAAATTAAGATTTTATTATTTATGTGTGACCTATCAATAAGAAGTTCCAAGATTTTATGAAATAAATAATAAACTTACTATTTTAAAATTAATGTAAGCGTTTATTTAATAGTATTAACTTGGCAGGCATTAAAGTCTATAGTAAAGGAGGAAATGAAAAAATGAAATCTAATAAAGAAATATCTAAAAGAAAAACAACTTTAACAAGTAAGATATTAAGTATCTTCTTATGTTTTTCTATGGTGATGACATGGTTTGGAGGAGTAAATAATGCTCATGCAATTAATGTAGGGACAAACCCAACACCAAAGATTGATATTGCGGTCAATGTACCTTCGGATTATCCAGGAACATTCCTTGACTTCAAACAAGAGTTGACACAAAAGCTCATAGATCAGGGATTAAATCCATCAGATTTCCGTATCACAAATACAGCAGTATCAATTGATACATCAAGTATGGATGGTTGGATTGTATATGACCATTATCATGATCAGAATCATTATAATAGTCTTGTGCCAGCTGATCAACGGGCTTTACAACCATATCGACAAGCAAGTGCTTCAAGTATGGGAGGTCCTGCAGGTGCGAATATTTTGAGCTATATCAATAAAGCGACAAATAAATTTACGAATAGTGCCTGTATTCAATTTAATCGTCATATTGGTATCTATCAAAGTGAAAGTGGTGCCTCAAATATGGCATTTGCTGGATATGGAGCACCAGCTTATTCAGATTATATGATTTATCCAGCACCAAACTCAACAACACGTACATTCAGTTTTAATATTGATGCATCTGTCATCAATACACATACATTAACTGCTTTTGGTTTTTGGATGAATGCAGCCGTTGAAAATGGAAAAACAAGTGGATATTTGTTGTATTTTAATGCAGGATCAGCAGCAAGTGGTACAGCAAACATTTCAATTAGAAAGGTTACAGACGTCGATGCTAATTCAGAGACTGGTGGATTTACAGGAACAGTAGTTAGCGGTAGTGAACAAACATTTACACTTGGAGCTCAAAAGAAAATTCGTTTAACAGTAGAATTAAAGAAAGATAGTGTAACTATTCAACAACAAGCATATGATGCTTCAGGAAACTTATCAGATGTACAGACAGTACTTAGAGATTTCCAAATTCCACAATTTAAGGATCATAACTTAAATGGATTAGGACCATGGGTAGGATATTCAAGCCATGGATGTTCAGGTTTCTCTGCAATCGTATATACAGACCTTGAAATGTCATACGAAGCCAGTGCGTTTGATGCCTTAAAATACGTTCAGTATTATGAAGGAGCAGAATATAAATATTTCATTAATCTTGCTGGAGACAGTGGAAATCCAGGTATTCCAAAAGAACATACAGCAGATGGAAACAATAAGGACTATTCAGATGGTATTAACCGTATGAATGAAAATGAAATTTTCTATGTTTCAAATGTTCAGGATGGTTTAGTTGTTACAGATTCAGAATATGAAAAGAATGCAGATGGAAGCTTAAAACTAGACGATTTAGGCAATCCGATTTTAGCAAAGGATGAAAAGGGAAATGTTATCCATCAGGGATTAGGATCTTCAAATGGATGTATAGCAAGTTCAGATGACTATGCTAGCCAGATGGCTGAATTTATTGGAAAGAACTTTTTAGAACAAAATCATTTCCAACAAGCTCAAGTATCAAGTGACTTGCCATTAGCCAATTTCTATGTTAAGAATACGACTGATGATTCACAGTTAATGACTATCCACTTACAGCACTTAGTTTTGAGTAATGAATCTGTTGCTGTCAATATTAAGGATAAGTCAAAAATTGGATTAGTTTCTGGAAAAGATGGTTATATTAAAGAGTATCGTTATTCAGTATATGATCCAACAGGAAAAACAGTTGTCAATTCTGGCTGGGTAGAAGGATTGGATAAGATTCCAAACTATACGTTCACAGGTTCTAGTGTATCAGGTACTTATGTATTTGAATTAACAGTTCGTGACCAGTTAGGAAATGAATCAAAAACATTCCAGACATACTTAACAGCATATTTGGATGATAAAGAGCCATTTATTGAAGGAAAGAACTCAGCACGAAACAAAGCAACAATTACATTGACAGATACAGGTGAAGGTATCGATGAAGATGGTATTACATTTATTGAAGATGGTCGTGGTTCGGGGGTTGCAGCATATTGGGTAACAAATGATCCAACTGCAGAACCAGGAGAATACGACTGGGAAGAATTAGATACAAGTGTTCATCAATATTCATTTGATGTAGATATTGAATCAACAGATCCACTTGTAGTGTGGGTAAAAGATGAATGTGGAAACATTGGAAATAAGGCAGTTTTTCAGCCAATTCATGTTAAGGTAGAAGATGCTGATGGTAATCCAATAGATGATTATTATGTTTTTGGAGATAAACCAATTATCGTTTTACCAGATGATGAAGATGTTCCACCTAGTGAAGATGATGATGAATATTGGAGCGGTTGGGAAACTCCTGAAAAAGATCCAGTAACTCCAGGAACAACACCACCAACTAATGATGATAATGAAATTGTTATTCGTCCATCTTATTCAAAAGACCAAGCTGCTTTGGTTTATTTACCAAACAGTGGTTTGATTGATGGTAAAGATGCAAGTAAAACAGTATATGTAACAAGTAATGCATCAATTTTGCAGAAGATTGATGATCAGAATGTTATTCCAACACGTACAGGTTATACATTTACTGGCTGGAAGCTTCTAAAATCTCATAAAGCAGAAGATGCTAATAACCTTGCTTATATCAGCAATGCAAGTAATGTTGAAGTTGTCAAAGAACAAACAGCAAAAGCATCTGAAAATGCAGGTAAAATTGATGCTTTTGTAGAAGAAGATTATTATTACTTAGTTGCACAATGGGAAATTTCAACATATACATTAAAATTAGATGCTAATGGTGGTTCATTAGGTAATGTTCGTTCAATTGAACATGTTCCTTATGATAAGCTATTAACAACTTCAGGTGCAGACATCAGTAATGATGATGGATTACAGGCGATTCCAACAAGTGGTCGTGCAAATCCAACGAAACCAGGTTACATTTTCCAAGGTTGGTCAACATCAAAGAATCCAATGGATAATGTTAATAATACCTTTATGTTAGCTAATGGTATTTCTGGTATTACATTAACACCTGATGTGAAAATGCCAGCATCAGATATGACAATTTATGCAGTATGGAAAACAGATACAAATAAATTTGTTGTGCATTTCAATAGTAATGGTGGTAACACAATTAAAGATCAGGCTTATGTGCGTTCAGCAGCAACAGTATATGATCAATTCTCTGAACCACAACGTGCAGGATATACATTTGATGGTTGGTATAGAGAAGAAGATTTAGATGGTAAAACAATAGAATCTAATGGTGTATTGGTGTTCAAGGATGGTGTTGAAAAACCTACAGTTTATGAGGGTGGAGAAACAATTGCACCAAAATCAGAACATACATTTGTAGCAATGTGGACACCAAATGCTGAAACAAAATATACAGTAAATTACTATGTAAATTCTGGTAATAAAGATGCCAATGGTAATTTCATTTATACAAAAGTTAGCAATGCAACAAAGAGCTATATGGGTGCCACAGAATCTCAAGTAGCTATTAAAGATGCTGATAAGACACCTACAATCACTTCTAATGGTGTGCAATATTGGTACAACAGCAAGAGTACAAACAATGTTCAAAGTGGTGTTGTAACAGGTAATCCACAATTAGAATTGAAGTTATACTATGATCGCTATTTCGATGTTTCAATTACTGCAAATGGAAATGGAACAGTTGGTGGATCAGCCAAAGGACTGTTAGAATGGAACGATAGCACAGTAACATGGGCAGCAAAAGAAGGTTCTTATGTTTCTCGAGTTATAATAGATGGTGTTATTCGTGACGATTTATTAGGTTTCAATAGCTTTACATTCAAAGAACTTCATACAAATCATGAAGTCGTTGTTGAATTTAAAGATAAACCATCAAAACCAACAACACCAGCAATTCCTGATGATGTAACAAAGTATTATCAGATTCAGACTAGTCTTGAAGGAAGTCCAGATGGTAAATGTACAATTACACCAACTAAACGAATTGAGGAAGGTCAAGACGCAAAAGTTGAATGGACATTAGCTAGTGGTTATGAACTTGTAGAAGTTATTGTTGATGGTAAAGCTCATACACCAACTGATAACAGTGTTACATTCAATGGTGTTGGAGCGAATCATAATGTAGTTGTCAAAGTAAAGAAACTACCAACAAATGGTGGTGGATATACAGAAGGTCAATATACAGTTACTGTTAACCGTTATGGTGGAGATGAAAACTGTACTGTAAGTAAATCAGCAATTGTAAACCTTGGTGATAGTGTTGAAACAACATGGTCAGCAGGTGGTGATTATAAGGTTTACAAAGTTATTGTTAATGGAAAAGAAGTTAAAGCTAATGGAAAATATAACTTCAATAATATCAAAAAGAATAACGTTATTGATATTTATTTCGCTAAAGATGATAGCACAGATATGCCTGAATATGACGAAACAGATTACAACAAGATTTTAACTCAAATTATCGGTGGACCTGGTGAAATCACATCTGGAGCTGTTGTAGAAAGCGGAAGCAACTATGAAGTTAACTGGGAAATCGCACCAAACATACCAGATGATCCAGATGATCCAAACTATGCAGCTTATAAGATTGATAAAGTTGAAGTTAATGGAGAAGTTGTTGATTTAGAAGAGAACAAATTGAATTTTGATGATATTAAAGAAGATGCAGATGTCAAAGTATATGTAAGTCCTGATTTATATGATGTTACAATCCTAACATATGGAGAAGGAACAGCAAGTGGATCAAAGACAATGTATAGAAATCAAAATTATCTTGATATAGAAGCAAATCCAGAAAATGGAAGTGCCATTGTCAAGGTTGTCGTAGATGGAGAAGAATTAAAGATTACATCTGGAGAAGCAATTGCTTTATTTGCAGCAGATGAAGAAGCAACAGAAGTGTCAGAAGTTTCATCAACTGCGACACCATCACAATATGCAGCAAAAGTAGAAAAGATCAATCAAGATCATATCATAGAAGTTTATTTTGCTAAGATGAAGACAGATGAGACAGGAACTCCAATCACTGATCCAGAGACAGGATTACCAGAGACAGAACCAATTCCAGACGTATTGTATAATGTCACAGGAAGAATAGAGGGAATCAATGGAACAATGGATGGTCAAGGTATCGTAGAAAAAGATGCAGATCAGACATTGACATGGACATTGCCAGCAGGATATGAAGTGGCAAAGGTAACAGTCAATGGTAAAGAGATAGACGTTACAGGAAATCAAGTTATCTTAGAGGGAATCAATGAAAACAAAGAAGTTGTTGTATATGCAAAGAAAAATATACCAAATAATGATGTTGTGATAGAAGGAGACTATAAAGTCAAAGAATATACAATAGTGACATCATTAAGAGGAGGAGCAGGAACAATAACAAATGGAGCGAAAGTTCTAGAAGGAAGAGATTATCAAGTCAATTGGGAAGTATTAGACAGCAACGATAAGATCAAAGAGATTTGGGTAGATGGAGAACTCAGATTAGATCTTATGGGAATGGTATCTCGAGCAAATACAGATACAGCAGGAGAATACCTGTTTGAGGATATCAAAGCAGATCATGAGATAGTCGTCGTATTAGGAAAGAAACTAGAGACAAATGTAGATGTAGATGGAGATGGAATCCCAGATATCAATATAGATACAGATGGAGACGGATTGCCAGATGTGAATGTAGACACAGATGGAGATGGAAAACCAGATGTCAACATAGATACAGATCATACAGGAGAATGGAAGCCAAGCAGTGAAGGTGGAAATGAAGATAAGATCTGGATGCCAGACACAAATATTGATAGAGGAAATGGAAAAGGACCAGTAGGAACAAATCCAGACAAACCAATAGATGAAGATAAAGATGGAGTAGATGACAGATGGAAACCAAATACAAATGTCTATCCAAAAGGGGAAAGTGAAGAAGGATATGACACATATGTTGATCCAAAAGTAGATGTAGATACAGATGGAGATGGAGAACCAGATATCAATATAGACACAGATAATGATGGAAAACCAGATGTCAATATCGATACAGATGATGATGGAAAACCAGACATCAACATTGATACAGATAAAGATGGAAAACCAGATGTCAACATTGATATAGATAAAGATGGGGAACCAGACATCAACATTGATACAGATAAAGATGGAAAACCAGATATCAACATTGATACAGATGGAGATAATAAACCAGATGTCAACATTGATACAGATAAAGATGGAAAACCAGACATCAACATCGATACAGATGGAGATGGAAAACCAGACATTAACATTGATACAGATGGAGATGGAAAACCAGACATCAACATTGATACAGATGGAGATGGAAAAGCAGATATCAACATCGATACAAATGGAGATGGAAAGCCAGATATCAATATAGATTTAGATGGAGACGGAAAACCAGACATCAACATCGATGCAGACGGAGATGGAATCCCAGATGAGAATCTTATTGGGGCAGTTGATACATCAGATAGAATGAATGTATCAGGATATTTAGGAATGTTATTATTAGCAGGATTAATTTTCATCTTATCAAGAAAAAAAGAAGAAAATATTTAATGAGATAAACATGGAGAAAAAAGATCCATGTTTTTCTTTTTTTTGCAAAACTTATTTGATAAAATAAGTCATGAGGTGATAGCTTTGAAAAGAGTATTAGTTGGAATAACATGTAGTGAATATAAAGATGGTGAAAGATATATGCAAGCAACAGGAGAAGACTATATCAATGCTGTTGTGAGTGCTGGTGGTACCCCTGTGATGCTACCTATATGTCAAAATACAGAGATTATTAAACAGCAGGTTGAAAGTGTTGATGCTTTATTAATTATTGGAGGAATTGATGTGAATCCATTATTTTATCAACAAGATTGTCATTTTGAACAAGGAGAATCAAGCTATTGTAGAGATAAATATGAAATTGAACTTATCCAATATGCAGCAACATTGAAAAAGCCAATATTAGGCATTTGTAGAGGTATTCAGGTTATCAATGTTGCATTTGGAGGAACTTTATATCAAGATGTTAAACTTGCAGGAAATAATATCATGCAACATACTCAAAAAGAAAAAAGATCTTATCCAATTCATTCTATACAAATACAAGAGAAGAGCTTTTTAGAAGAAAGTTTAGGGAAAACGTTTTATGTGAATAGTTTTCATCATCAATCTATTGATAAATTGGCAGAACGCTTTTGTGTTGTGGCTACAAGTCATGATGGTATTATTGAAGCGATAGAACATATTGATCTTCCTATATGGGCAGTTCAATTTCATCCTGAAGCAATGTGCAAGACATATATTCAAATGCAAAATATTTTCAATGATTTTATCAATAGGTGTCAAAAATAATCAAATGAAACGAAAACATTTATTATGTTTTTGCTTATTAGCAAGTTTATTATGCTCCTGTCATAATAAAGAATCAGTTTTAAAGTTAAAATGCAATCAATTTATGATTGAACTAGGGAACCCTATACAAAAAGATCCACAATATTATTTAGATGTAGAAAATGAAAAGAATAAAGAAGATATTTTAAAAAATGCTGAGTTTTCTTTAGATGAGAATAAAATAAAAATAATAAAGAAATATCAAAGAGAGTATGAAGATGTGGGAGTATATCTTGCGACAATTCGATATCAAAATGAATCAGTTTCATTTCAGATTATTGTTCAAGATACAATTTCTCCAGTTATTTTAGGAAACGATAAGGAACATATAGAAGTTATTGATTATAATGAAATTAAAAATATTGAAATTGTAGATAATCTTGTGACTGTTGCAGATATTGCAGGAAATCAAACACAAAAAACACTTTACAAGAATACAAAAGATCATATATATCTTGATGTTCCCTACTATAATCAATTGGATGTTCAATCTCCAAATGGATGTGAGACAACAGCACTATATATGGCTTTGAAATATAAGAAAAAAATAAATATGGATTTGGTGACTTTTATAAAAAACGAACCCTATCATGTGAATCCCTATTATGGATTTTCTGGAGATCCTTTTCAAAAAACAGAAAAAGAAGATGACTATTATACTATCTTTCCATCTCCACTTATCAAATATGGTTCTCAATTTTCTCCATGTTATAATATTTCTCAATCTACTCTTGAAGATATAAAAAGTTATTTAAGTCAAGGACATCCCATCATCATATGGGGAACAGGAGGATTTCGTAAACCTGTAATGAGAACATATTATTTTGGCAAAGTGACAAAAAATATTCATGTTGTCTTAATTAATGGTTATGATGATCAAAAACAAATTTTCTTTGTTCAAGATCCTGCTGATAAAAGTCTTAAAGAGATGTCATATACACAGTTTATGGAAGTTTATCAGAGTATGAATTTCGCAATAAGAGTTGAGTAAGCACATAAGCTAAAAAGGATAGTTATGAAATGATAACCATCCTTTTATTATTGCATTTTTGTACTTTTATTAAAGATAAGTAAACCAATCACAAACATAAGAGATATAACACCTACACCAATATTCATATGTCCTGTGATTTGTGCAACAATACCAACAAGCATTGTTCCCATAAAAGATGCACCTTTTCCACAAATATCAAATAAACCAAAGTACTCTCCTGATTTTTCAGGTGGAATAATCTTTGCAAAGTATGAACGAGATAAAGCTTGGACGCCACCTTGAAACATCCCAACACAAATAGCTAACAACCAAAATTCCCATTGTTTATCTAACTGAATAGCAAAGACCCCAATACATGTATAAGCTATAATGCATAGTTTAATTAAGAGTACATTTGAATATATCTTAGAGGCTTTAGAAAAAATTAATGCAAAAGGAAAAGCAACAATTTGTGTGAGCAAAAGAGCCCCCAATAAACTTTCAGTATTTAATCCTAAAGCACTTCCATATGCAGTAGCCATATCAATAATTGTATAAACACCATCAATATAAAAGAAGAATGAAAGTAAAAATAAGAAAATTTTTGGTTCTTTCTTTATATCTTTGATAGTATAAAATAGACGTGAGAAGCTTTCTTTAACAACATGTTGAGGTTTATCTATGTAATAGATCTGTTGATACTTTTTTAAAAGAGGGATAGTAAAAGCTAACCACCAAAAAGCATTCAATAAAAATGCAAATGTCATAGCAAATTGAAAAGATAAACCAATATTTTCATAAAATAAAACAACAATAAGACTGATAATAAAAGGAATGCAACTTCCAATATATCCCCAAGCATATCCATGACTTGAAACACGATCCATATTATCTTGAGTTGTAACATCTAATAACATGGAGTCATAAAAAATAAGACTTGCAGAAAATCCTATTTTTGCAATAACAAATATTGCCAGAAAAACAATCCATGATGTTGGAATGGATAATGTTGCCAGACCTAAAACACCAATCATCATACTAATAGCAAAAATAGGCTTTTTATATCCTTTGGTATCCACAATAGTTCCTAAAATAGGACCAATAATAGCAACAATCGCTGTTGTTAAAGAGGCGGCATAACCCCAATATGCTAAATAATCAACTTCACTAATATGAGCAAGTGAAGCTAAATGATTAAAATAGATAGGAATAATTGTTGCTGTTAATAAAACAAATGCAGAGTTTCCAACATCATATAAAATCCAATATTTTTCTAATTTTGTTAATTTATTCATAAGTTCTCATATACCTTTCTGAAAGTTTTTCATCATTTAAAAAATCTATATAATTGATTATTAAATTCTTTGCAATATTTATTGCATTTTCTTTCTTTTTAATAAGTTCAATAATAGCATGTTCACTTTTTGGATTTTTTTGATAATTAATCATTAATTTACTATAATTATCATAAATCCCTGCTATTTTCATAGCCAAAAGAATAAAAAATCTTTTTATTTTTCCAGGAGCAAGCAGTATGTTTAAGAAAAAGAGTAAATCTTTTAAAGAACGATCTATATCTTTTTCATCCAGTTTGAAAAATGGAGCAATGACAATTGATTTTTCATGTGAAGGATGAATATGAGATGTTAAAGAAGTTGTAAGTGGATTTAGACCATTATCCAATAACAATTGTCTATCTAACTCAGATTCTAGTTCACTATGTGTCATGTCCAATTCTTTTTCCATTTGCCCTATATACCCATGGCATTCACTATCAAGAACAAAGTGTGTTATAAATCCAAGAATATAAGCAAGAGATTCTTCTTGGTGTGAAGAAGACTGAATGATTTTCTTAGCATCATAAAAAAATTGGTAGGCATTCATCGTATGCATTTCAAAACCTAAAGAAGATATTTTATTTTTCTTTAATGCTTGATGATAAAATAAAATATCTGGGCCATGAACGCCAATGTGATAAAACTCTATATGCTCTTTTATGCGTTTTTGAATAGCAGTAGGAAGTTCTTTTAAAACCTCATTTCCAAAATCAAAATGTGCATAACCTGCTGGCATAAAAAATCATCTCCTTTATCATTCTATCGACACTATTTTATCATATTTGAATATAAAGCTCGATATTTTTTTTACAAAATCTTACATCAAATAAGTCACATATCTTTTAAAATAAGGATATTTTATAGAATTTATGACAAAAATACGAAACTATGTGAAATTATGTTGTAAAAAGATATATAAAAGCGTATAATTATAGAAAGAAGTGAGAAAGGACTTATAGGAGGATAGAATTTTATGAAAAA
>CATOPA010000047.1 GCA_951801965.1 uncultured Erysipelotrichaceae bacterium
GCCTAAACCTCCAGCTATAATCAAGAACTCAATAACAACATTCATCCATAAATGATTTTGATACATCATTAAAGAACTTGATCCCAAAATATCAAAACCTGCATTACAAAAAGCAGAAATTGAATGAAAGATAGAATAATAAATTCCTTTGATAAATCCAAACTCTGGAATAAAGATAAAAGCCAAACAACATGCTCCTAAAAATTCAAAAATAAAAGTATACTTTATAACTCGCTTAATATAAATACCAATCTCATGCATGGATGACTGATTTAAAGCCTCTTGCATAACAATTTTATTAGTATATGATAATTTGTGCTTAAATGTTACTAACATCATATTTAGCAATGTCAAAAATCCTAACCCACCTACTTGAATCAAAATAAGTAAAATAAATTGTCCAAAAAGACCATATTGTTCAGATATTGTTACTGGTGTTAATCCAGTCACACAAGTTGCTGAAGTCGCAACAAACAAATGATTTAAATATGATGTCGAAGTACTTTGTTGAGAAATGGGTAAGCTTAACAAAAAAGATCCTATCAAAATAACTGCAAAAAAACTAAAAGCAATACGGCGTGTTGGAGAAAATGATTTTTTCTTGAATATACTTGCCATCTACTTATCTCCTTTTTTTAAGATCATTTCAGCACACATGATTCCATCTACTGCGGCTGACATAATTCCACCAGCATATCCTGCACCTTCTCCAATTGGATAAATCCCAGTAAAATTAGATTCATAGTTTTCATTACGCATAAGTCTCACTGGTGCACTGCTTTTCGATTCAACAGCAGTGATAACAGTATCTTCATTTAGAAACCCAGGCATTTTTTTATCCATCAATAAAAGTCCTTCTTTTAAATTACGATTAATGAAATCTGGAAAAATTTGATTGATATCCGCCATAACATATCCTGTTGGATATGTTGGAATGACTCCTTTGAATTGAGACGATATAACACCTTTCATGTAATCTTCAACAAGTTGAACAGGTGCTTTATATAATGATCCTCCGAGTTGAAAAGCCTTTTTTTCTAATTGACGTTGAAATTCTATTCCAGCTAAGGGATGGTCACTTAAAAAATCATCAGTATTTACATTAACCAAAATAGCACTATTCGCATTCATACCATCACGTGCATAATTGCTCATTCCATTTACACATAATGTATCCTTTTCATGTTGTGAAGGAACAACAACACCCCCTGGGCACATACAAAATGTATAAACTCCTCTTTTCTCTTTTGTTTGTACAGCAAGCTTATATGAAGCAGCTTTTAAATAAGGTGATGAAGCTGATTTTTTGTATTGAATCTGATTGATATGTTCTTGCAAATGTTCTATACGAACACCTACTGCAAAACCTTTTTGTTGAATATTCATTCCCTTTTGATACAACATCTCATAAGTATCTCTAGCACTATGTCCAATAGCTAAAACAAGTTCATCTGCTTCTATTGTATCAATCTTTCCATGATTTTGAATCGTTACTTGTTTTATATCATCCTTCATTTGAAAATCAACCATCTGTGTATGAAACATAAACTTAACTCCATGCTTTTCCATATCTTTTCTCATACGAACAATAACATCTCTTAAATAATCTGTTCCAATATGTGGTTTTGATAAATATAAAATATCTCGAGGTGCTCCATATTTTACAAATGTTTCTAAAATAAAGGATAATCTTTTATTTTTAATACCTGTTGTCAATTTTCCATCAGAAAATGTTCCTGCTCCACCTTCACCAAAAGCAATATTACTATGAGATAATAAAATACCATTCTGAAGCAAATTTTCAACATCCTTTACTCTCTGTTCAATACTTGCTCCTCTTTCTATAAGAGTGACTTTTTGTCCCACTTGACTTAATATATAGGCACAAAACAATCCAGCAGGACCACTTCCTACTACTACAACATGTCTATTTGTTTGAGGTAAATATTGATACTGATATTTTTCACTTTTCAAAACTTGAGGATGAAGTTTTAAGAAATTTTCTTCATCATCCACTTCAAAATCAAATGAACAAATAAAATGAACTTGTGAACGCCTTGCATCTACAGATTGCTTGACAAGATGAACATTTCTCAACTCTTTTTCTCTTGTATTCAATACTTGAGAAAGTCTTTTACGATAATTCTGCTCTGTCAAAGCAACTTTAACATTATTTATTCTTAACATAAAGTTCCCTTTCTATAGCTTGAAAAACACGATATGCACTTGAAAGTGCAAAATGCAAATTATATCCTCCACATAATCCATCAACATTGAGAATTTCTCCCATTGCATACATATGTGGATATTTTTTGATTTCTAAAAGGTCATTGACTTCTTCTAAAGAAAGTCCACCTTTCATCACTTGTGCTGTTTCATAACTTCTCAAGCCAGTTATTTCTAATTCAAATCTTTTTAATAACATAATCATTTTTTGAACATCATGAACATTCTTTTTTTCAAAATATACAGATAATTTATGATTCAATAAACCATCATAGAAGTGATTATATCCTTTTCTTTGACGAAGTTCAATATATTCTCTGAGTTGTTTTTCATCAAGCTCATCAAAAAAATCTATACTAAGCTTATATTGAGTATCTGGTTCCATATATGCTGATAATTGCATAACTGCAATACCACTTACTCCATAATCTGTAAAAAGCAATTCTCCTTTTTCTTGATGAACACATTCCTTTCCTTTGAGTAAGCGAAAAGTTCCTTTGATTCTTACACCTTTTAATTCTTTAAGTGCAGGTTTTGTATTCATTTGTACTAATGAAGGTCGTGAAGGAAGAACTTTCAACTGCAATTTTTTTAAAATATCATAACGTTGTGGATATATTCCAGATAATTTTCCTGCCTCGCTTCCCATTGCAAGAATAACAAAGTCTGCTTGAAATATATCTTGATTTGTATATATATGATAAGTATCTTTTTTTTCTATTTGATAAACTTGTTGTTCATATAAAAATTGTACTCCATACCTTTTGGCTTCATTCATAAAAACATCTTTCACTGATGAAGCTTGTTCGCTTTTGGGATATAGAAGATGATTATGATAAAGAGTATATAGTCCAATCTCATTCATTTGTAATGGCATAGAAAAGTCATGAATAATAGGCTCTACTATATCTAAACGATCACTAAAATATGATTGAATAGATATGTTTTTATTAGAAAGATTACATCTTCCATTTCCAGTTGCTAATAATTTTTTTAATGAAGTCTGATTTTGTTCTAAAACAGTTACACAAATATCATTTATATTTTTCTTTAGAAGAATAGATAAATAAACTCCAGATGCTCCTGCTCCAACTATAATTATTCTTTTCAAATAAATCACCTCTTCTTTATTCTATATGAATTATTTAGAATATACCATTTTTTATTGAAAAATACAAAAAAAATGTTTATAATACTTAAGTAATTTTAAAGGAGGAAGTAATCATGGGTAGAGCACATGAAGTGCGTAAAGTCGCAATGGCAAAAACTGCTGCAAAAAAAGCAAAACTATATTCTCGTTATGGAAAAGAAATATATTTAGCAGCAAAAGCAGGTGGACCTGAATTAGATGGAAACCTTGCCTTAAGACGTTTAGTAGAAAAAGCAAAAAAAGAACAAGTTCCTGCAGATGTCATTAAACGTGCAATTGATAAAGTAAAAAGTGGTGTTACTGAAGATTATGCACCAATTCAATTTGAAGGATTTGGTCCTAACAATTCAACGCTTATTGTTAAATGTCTAACTGATAATATTAACCGTACAATCTCTCAAGTCCGCCCTGCTTTTACAAAATCAAAATCAAAGCTAGGCGCTGAAGGTTCTGTTGCTTACTTATACAATGTTGAAAGTACTGTTATTTTTAATGGTATGGACGAAGAGGCTGCATTAGATGCTTTAATTATGGCTGAAGTTGATGCCAAGGATATCACAACTTTAGAAGATGGTCGTATTAAAATTATTGGTGAGCCAACTGATTTATATAAAATCAAAACAGCTATTGAAGAAGCAAAACCAGATGTTGAATTTGATGTTGATGAAATTACAACAACGCCTCAAGATTATGTTGAACTTGATGGAGAAGATATGATGTTATTTGAACGTTTAATGGATTTATTAAATGATTGTGATGATGTCGATCAAATTTTTCACAATGTTTCAAATTATGATGATGGAGAAGAAGAATAACATGTTATACATGTTATCTTTTTTTTACAAAAAAAGCTTGATCATTCTTATCAAGCTTAAGTCATAAAGTCTTTTTTATAAAGTCAAATGATAACTCTCATCAATCATTGCTTTCATATCTTGTAAAGTAACACTCCCATCACAAATAATAGAATTCCAATGTTCCTTATGAAGATGATATGCTGGTATGACCGATGGATACTTATCTCTAAAAAAATCTAACCAACCTTTTTCACCTTTGACATTTATCCATATATATCCTTGTCTATAAAATATCCATGCAAAAGCTTTTTTATTTTCTTCATGCCTCATACATGTCCAATTCGTATCAGAGAATGGATAATCCTCATAAACCCGAGGATAAGATAGGCAATATTCAATAATTTCTTGACGTTCTCTCATCATCAATTAAACGCGTGCAATTCCTGTTTCTTTCGCTTTTTGAGCAACAGCTAAAGCAACAGTTGAAGCAACTCGTGGATCCAATGCTTTTGGGATAATATATGTTGAAGAAAGCTCTTCATCACTTACTAAAGAAGCCAATCCGTATGCTGCTGCTAGTTTCATTTCTTCTGTAATCTTTCTCGCTTTCACATCTAATGCTCCTCTAAATAAACCTGGAAAAGCAAGAACATTATTAATTTGATTTGGAAAATCAGAACGCCCTGTTCCCATCACAGCAACACCTGCTTCAATCGCATCATCATATGTAATTTCTGGTTCTGGATTTGCCATTGCAAAAACAATAGGATTCTTTTTCATTCCTCTAACCATTTCTTTAGTTAATAAACGTGGTGCTGAAACACCAATAAATACATCAGCTTCTTTGAGTGCTTCACTCATTGACATTCTCTTTGCTGAAGAATTTGTAATCTCTGTAAGTTCTTGTGTTAAAAAATCATATTGATCATAATCTTCTTTTGTAACAATACCATGAATATTAAAACCATATATCTCTTTCACACCTAACGCATGAATCATTTTAATAATAGAACTTCCAGCTGCTCCTGTTCCACTGACAACAACTGTAATATCTTCAATCTTTTTATGAACAACCTTTAATGCATTTAGTAAACCTGCTGTAACAACAATCGCTGTACCATGTTGATCATCATGAAAAACAGGAATATCTAATTCTTTGATTAAAGTTCTTTCTATTTCAACACAACGTGGTGCTGAAATATCTTCTAAATTAATTCCTCCAAATGTAGGTGCTAATGCTTTCACAATTTGAATAATTTCTTGAGGATCTTGCGTATCTAAACAAATAGGTACAGCATCAATATTTCCAAACTTTTTAAATAAAATAGATTTACCCTCCATGACTGGTAATGCAGCTTCTGGTCCTATATTTCCTAATCCTAAAACTGCACTTCCATCACTCACCACAGCAACACTGTTTTGTTTCCAAGTATATTTGTAAGCATTGTCTTTATTTTTAGCAATTTCACGACATGGTTGAGCAACACCAGGTGTGTATGCTAATGATAAATCATGGCTTTCACTTAATGGAACTTTTAACTGAATTCCTAATTTTCCTTTTACATTTTCATGTAATTCTAAAGCCTCTTGATATATATCTGACATGTATTATTCCTCCTATTTTTCTCTATTATGACATAAAATAATAGTCATGAAAAGCATTATTCATCAAAAAAAGCTCTCAAAAATGAAACTGAGAGCCATGAAATTTTATAAAGTTGTTATCATAATTGTCATATAGCCATCATAAGTCACAGCATCTTGATCACTACAAACAATAAAATGATCACCTTTTTTGATGACTTGATCATCCATTATGCCTTCACCTTCTAATATGCTTACTAATTGAAATGGTTTATTATTAACAATTGTATTTTTTCCATTCATTCTATAACAATCAACAATAAAAAATTCACTTTCTACATAACGTGTTTTTGTTCCATGATCTAAATGTGTATTAACAAAGACTTTTGAATCCTGATGCATTGACGGAACCGTTGTGACATCGATTGATTGCTTAACATGTAATTGTCTTTCATGTCCTTCCTTATCTTTTCGATGATAATCATAAACACGGTAAGTAATATCAGAAGATTGTTGTGCTTCATAAATTAATGAACCACTGCAAATAGCATGTAATGTTCCTGATGGAATATAGAAAAAATCTCCTTTATTAATTTCAAATGTATTTAATAAATGATCATAGTCGTCACTCTCTATCGCTTTAATAAAATCAGATTTTGTTTGTGCATGGTGTCCCATGACCATTTTTGTTCCTTCATCAGCCTGTAAAACATACCAGCATTCAGTCTTCCCTAAAGAATTTTCATGAATTTTCGCATAATTATTATCAGGATGAACTTGAACAGATAAATCATTTTTAGCATCAATAATCTTAACAAGCAATGGAAATTGATCTCCCTCAATAGTTCCAAATAGCTCCTTATGATTTTCAAATAGCCATGATACTGTTTTTCCTTGATATTCTCCATTTTTTATCAAGCAATCTCCGTTTTTATGTCCAGAAATTGCCCAGCACTCTCCTGTTTGAGAACTAGGAATGTTATAACCATAAATATCTCTTAATTTATGACCTCCCCAAATCATCTCTTTAAATACTGGTTGAATTTTTAAAATATGCCCCATACTCATAGCTCCTTTCTTATATATTCTAAGAATTCATCTAATTGATTCTCATGAAAAACCTTGATATGATTTTCTTCACACATCTTTGCAAATACACCTTGTCCTTCAATCAAAGTATGTGAAAATGTACCATCATAAACACCCTCACATCCACAACTTGGGCTTCTATATTTCAATACAGCAACATGAACATTATTTTTTAAAAATAACTGTAGAGCCTTTTTTGCACCATTGATATAAGCATCAGTGACATCTTGATTCTCCATATTCTTTATAATTAATGGATTAACACTAATGATTTCTGCTGGTGAACGAGGAATTGATAATCCTCCAAAAACTTCAGGGCAAACAGCAACGATCTTACCTTGATGATATAATTCACTCAACTCTTTCACAAGATGATGAGATGCATTATATGTGCAATGATTTCCTAATAAACAAGAACTCACACCTATCATTTTTTTATCAGCTCCAAAATGTCATCTGCATCAAAAGCAATATAATCTGCCCCTGCTTTTTCTAATTCCTCTTGTCCTCTAAACCCCCAACAAACACCTATTGTATCCATTTGAGCATAGTATCCTGTATCAATATCAACATCACTATCTCCAATAAAAATGCAATCTTCTTTCTTTAATTTCATAGCCATTAAAGCCATATACACAGCATCAGGTGCTGGTTTTATAGGATAAATATCTTGTTGCCCTAAAACGATTGTAAAACGTTCTGGAAAAAGGGTTTCAACAATTTTCACTGCTAAGTGATGAGGTTTGTTTGTAACAACAGCAAGCTTAATACCTTGATGATACAGCTCATCTATGACTTCCCTTATTCTTGGATATGGTGCTGTATGATCCAAGCAATGTTCATCATAAATCATTTGAAAATCATTCAAGCATTCATCTAAAAGATATTGATGTTCTTCACCTAATGCACGTTGCATTAATTTTTTAACACCATTACCAACATAATGATTGTATTTTGAAATGTCATGTTCTAAAAGCCCATGTTTTTTTAAAACTCTATTTGTAGATAAAGCTAGATCCATTAATGAATCAACTAAAGTTCCATCTAAATCAAAAAGACATCCTTTCTTCATTTTTCTCACCCATATCCATTATAACAGTATTGAAAAAATAATGAAAGATGTTATAATTAAAGAATACAAATGAGGTGCAAGAATGGAAAAACATAAAACAACAAAATATATGAATATTTTAACAACAATTGGATACTTTATAGGATTTGGATTCATTTTATTATATATCATTAATCAATCGAATTATCTTTTTCCAATTATAGGTGTTATTATTATCTTTGCTTTTAGAACAATAGGATATGCTATTGATCGTACAATTGAATACAATGATATGAAAAAAAGATAGCAATGCTATCTTTTTTTATGCTTTTTTACTCTATAGATGAAATATATCACTATCAAAACAAGAACAAAAATAATTCCATAAAAAGAAATCACTGCAGATATCTGTAATGGAATATCCTGAGATAAAATCATTTGATATTCATAAATCACTTGCTGACCATTAGATATTTGAATAGTTCCTAACTGAGTCTGTTTTTCAACAGGAGCTTTTAAGAATGATTTTGTTTGTATAGAAGCTTCTATATTCTCTAATGTGACATGACGTTCAACCAAAACACTTAAATCTTCTGGCATTTTATAAACATATGGGTTTTGAAAAGTATATAAAATCCAGTATGTTTGAATATCATCATCTTTTTTATAAAGAGTCACTTGATGATACTGATTTTTCATATAATCATAAACATTCAAAGCATCTTTAATATGATTCTGTGTTCTTTGACCAACAGCATACCCACTGACAAAGATTAACTGATGTGAATCAATTGTCATAGTACTTGCTAGAGTTAATTCCGCTTCATCTGTAAAGCCACTTTTTGCTCCATCAATCACATCTGTATGGATATCTTTGAGTATTTCTGCTCTTTTTAAACATGAAGCCCACTGATGATTTTTATGTGATGATTCATAAGTTCTTGCTTCAAAAATTTTAACAAACTGTGGATTTTGCAAAGCATATTCTAAGATGATAGACATATCTTTTGCTGTTGTATAATGTTGATTATCATGTAAACCTGTTGGGTTTACAAAATGACTATTTTCTAAGTGTAATTCTTTTAACTTATCATTCATTGCTTCAACAAATTTTTCTTTACTTCCACAAGTCAATCTTGCTAAAGCATAACATGCATCAGCACCTGAAGGAAGTAATGCACCATACAATAAGTCTTCATATGTCACCTTTTCTCCAACGTAAAATCCAGCCACTGATGCTCCAGCTTCAAAAAGTCCCTCTAAATCAATTTGCTCTATTTGCACTTCTTGATGAAGATTGTCAATATGTTCTAATGCTAATGAAACCGTGAGAACTTTTGTCATACTTGCTGGATAAATGCGTTCTTCACTTCCTTGATCTAAATAAACAATATCTGTTTGCGGATCAATAAGATAAGCATACTTTGAATTGAGATTTAATGATGTCATCGCATATGTCTTTTGTAATGATGAACACAAAATAATAAATACAAACAATATTGATAAAAACCTTTTTATTATTTTATTATTCTTTAAAAATGACAATTTTGTTTCAGCAATCACAACAGCTATAAAAATCAATACAAATCCAATCATTACTTGATGTGTTAACACTTCATAATGAAAAAGAATAGAAAAGAATACTCCAAAAACCGATTCTAAAGATAAAATCAAAGAAGCATGACATTCATTTGTTAATTTTTGCCCAACTGTTTGGCATAACATTGTCATTGCTGTGGCAAAAAAAGCTAAATAGAAGATTTGTAAAAATATAGATGCGTGAATTTGAGATACAAGTGTTATATCTTCAAATAAAATAGCAAATATCAAAGCAATACATGTTCCACCTATAAATTGGAATGCTGTAAAAGCACCCCCATCAACATCCTTTGAAAATCTTTGAATCATAAGAATGTGAATAGCATATAAGAACCCACCTGCTAATGTCAATAAGTCACCAACATTAACAGAAAGATCGCCATTTAAAGAAACAAAACCAATACCAATAACACAAACAAAAGCAGCAACAAAATGATAAATATCAGGCTTTTGGCGATAAACAATCCATACTAAAAATGGAACAATGGCACAATAAACAGCTGTTAAAAAAGCATTCTTTCCAGGAGTTGTTAGAGCTAAGCCACATGTTTGTACATAATAAGCGAAAAACAAACAGCATCCAGTTAATAATCCACCCTTTATTTTTTCTTTGCTTACATTTTTTATTTTTTTAAAGAACATAAAACTTAAAATCAAAGAAGCCATAGAAAATCTCACAAAAAGTAAAACTGCTGGTGTTAAAAAATCCACAGCATTCTTCATCACAATAAAGGAACTTCCCCATATAAATGCAGCACATAACAACAATAATGGTCCTTTTAATTCTTTCATTTTTCCTCCTAAAAATAAATGGTACAAAAAGTACCATTTATTCATTAATTTAATACATCATGACAACGAGAACAAAGTTCTCCTTCCATATCAGATTCATCAAAATAATTCCAGCATCTTGGGCATTGTACACCATTAAACTTCTCAGCTTTAATAAATGCTGTTTCGTATTCTGTTAATCCATCAGTCTCTTCAACTAACTGAACTTTAGCAACAATAAACAATTGTTTTAGCGAATCAGAAAGCTTCATCATATCTTTATATTCATCTTTTAAACAAATTGTTAATTTTGCTTCCATATTTGATTTAATAACCTTTTCAGTTCTTAAAACTTCCATTGATTTCATAACATCTTTTCTAAGCATTAAGAAACGATCATAGAAAGCTTTTAATTCTTCACTATTTTCAACTTCTAAGAATTCTGGTTTTGGTTCTAAGAATACAGATTCTTCTTTATGGTCATCACAGTGGAAATGGTCATGTAACTCTTCAGCAGTGAAAACTAAAATTGGAGATAACAGTTTCATCATTGTTTTAGCATAATGATAAAGAACTGTTTGAACTTGTCTTCTTCTTAAGCTATCAGCTTTTTCAATATAAAGAATATCTTTTGTAAAGTCCATGTAGAAAGCACTTAATGTATTTGTGAAGCAATTTAAAATCAATTGATTTGCTTCAGCAAAATCATAACGATCAAAAGCATCCTTATATCCACTCATTAATCTATTTAATTCAACAAGCATATATTGATCAACACTCTCAAGCTTTGATGTTTCAATCACATCATTTGCATGGAAATCATTAAGATTTCCTAAAACAAATCTCATTGTATTTCTAATCTTACGATAGTTTTCAGCAACTTGTTTCATAATTTCATCACTGATACGTACATCAGATTGATAAGCCACAGAAGTTGCCCATAATCTTAAGATATCAGCACCATATTGATTCACAAGTTTAATAGGATCAACAGTATTTCCTAAAGATTTAGACATTTTATTTCCTTTACCATCTAAAACAAATCCATGAGATAAAACTGTTTTATATGGAGCTTCACCATGAGCAGCTGTTCCAACAATTAATGATGAGTTGAACCATCCACGATATTGATCACTTCCTTCGAAATAAAGATCAACAGGATACTTATGTCCTCTTTCTTTCATACAACCTGTATGTGATGACCCTGAGTCAAACCAAACATCCATAATATCTTTTTCTTTTCTAAAGATACCATTTGGTGAGTGTTCATTTGTATATCCATTTGGAAGTAAGAAAGCTTCATCTTTTTCAAACCAAATATTTGAACCATATTCTCTAAATAAATTTGAAATATGATCAAAAACTTCTTTTTCCATGATTGGTGTTCCATCTTCACAATAAATGATAGGAATTGGAACTCCCCAACTTCTTTGTCTAGAAATACACCAATCACCACGATCTTTAATCATATTATAAATTCTAATATGTCCCCATTCATTTAACCATTGAACTTTATCAATTTCATTTAATAATTTTTCTCTAATCTTATCAATTGAACAGAACCATTGATCAGTAGCTCTAAAGATAATAGGTTTCTTTGTTCTCCAATCATGTGGATAACTATGTGTAATAAATTCAAGTTTTAATAAAACACCAAGCTCTTCTAATTTTAATGTTACAGTTTTATTAGCATCTTCAACATATTGACCAGCTAACCATTCTCCACAATCAGCCATCATATTCCCATGTTCATCAACATTACAATAAACATCTAATCCATATTTTTGACCAACAATAAAGTCATCCATACCAAATCCAGGTGCAGTATGTACGCATCCAGTTCCAGCATCAGCAGTAACGTGATCACCTAAAATAACAAGTGATTCTCTTTGTGGATATAATGGATGTTGGCATGTAATCATTTCTAATTCTTTACCACTAAATCTTTGTAAGATTGTTTTTTCTTGTAATTCAAATTTTTCCCAAAGTGAATCAACTAATTCTTCTAATACAATTAATTTTCCTTTTTCACTTTGTACTAATGCATAAGTATATGTTTCATTTAAACAAATCGCAAGATTGGCTGGAATTGTCCAAGGTGTTGTTGTCCAAATCACAAAACTTGTATCATTGTCTAAAATTCCCTTTCCATCTTTAACAGCAAACTTCACAAAAATTGTTGGAGATTTCACATCATGATATTCAACTTCAGCTTCTGCTAATGCTGATTCACTTGATGGTGACCAATAAACTGGTTTTAATCCTTTATAAATTAAACCATCCATAGCCATTTTTGCAAAAACATCAATCTGATTTGCTTCAAATTCTTTAGATAATGTTAAATATGGATGATCATAATCTGCAAATGTTCCAACACGAATACATTGTTCTTTTTGTCTAGCGACTTGTTGTAAAGCATATTCATAACATTTTTTTCTAAATTCAGCTGTAGAAAGTTCTTTTCTGTTTACACCTAATTTTTGAATTGCATTTTCGATAGGTAATCCATGAGTATCCCACCCAGGAATATAAGGTGTATAAAAACCTTCTAAGTTCTTATAACGACAGATAACATCTTTGATAATTTTATTTAACATATGTCCAGTATGCATATCTCCATTTGCATATGGAGGTCCATCATGAAAAACAAAATCATCTTTTCCTTCATTTTGTTGAATAACTTTTTCATACATATGAGCATTTTGCCATCTTTCAACATATGCAGGTTCCTTTTTTGGTAAATTTCCTCTCATTTCAAATTCAGTCTTAGGCATTAATAGCGTATCTTTATAATTCATTTCTATCCTTCCTTTCTATAAAAAATAAAAACGTCCTTAAAAAGGACGTTATAACGCGGTACCACCTTTATTCATATCTTTCAATATGCTCTCAATATCTTAACGCGATCAACGGCTCTCCCTACTTATTTCAGGATGCTACTCAGGAGTGATTCTTTATAAATTCTTCTTCCTTGTTTCCACCAACCACAAGTTCTCTATAAGTCGTTTTTATAAACTGTCTCCGTCTTTGTATTTTCTCTTTCTTCTCTTATTAAACTAAAAATTTCAGATTTGTCAATAGTTTCTATCATTTCTTCACTCATTTTTATAACATTTTCTCTAAAATCAATAGCTTCTTTCTTAAAGAC
>CATOPA010000048.1 GCA_951801965.1 uncultured Erysipelotrichaceae bacterium
AAATCTATTTATAAAATGATTTAAGGGGGAATCTTGATGAATAAGAAGCAGAAGAAAGTATTATATAGAATTATTGTTTCTTTTGTTTGTCTAGTGATTTTAGAATTTATTGATGTTCATAGTTACTTTGAATTTGGATTATATATGATTCCATATCTTATTATTGGATATGATATTTTAAAAAAGGCTTTAAAAGGTATTATGAATAAACAGGTTTTTGATGAAAACTTTTTGATGGCAGTTGCTACTGTTGGTGCTATTGTATTAGGGGATTACAAAGAGGGAACAGCAGTTATGCTTTTTTATCAAATTGGTGAATTGTTTCAAAGCTATGCAGTTGGAAAGAGTCGTAGAAATATTAGCGATTTGATGGATATTAGACCAGATTATGCTAATAAAGTTAATGAGGATGGAAGTATTGAAACAGTTGATCCTGATGAGATTGAAATTGGAAGCTTTATTATAGTTAAGCCTGGAGAAAAGATTCCTATTGATGGACTTGTTGTAGAGGGAAAAACATCATTAAATACAAGTGCTTTGACTGGTGAAAGCTTACCTAGAGAAGTTTCTGTTGGGGATGAAGTCATGAGTGGGTGTATTAATTTAAATGGACTATTGAAGATTCAAACGCAAAAAGAATTTGGAGAATCTACTGTTTCTAAGATTTTAGACTTAGTAGAAAATGCAAGTTCAAAGAAATCTCATTCAGAAAATTTTATATCTAAATTCGCTAAATATTATACACCAGCTGTTTGCTATGGAGCTTTAGCATTAGCTATTATTCCGCCCCTTGTAAGTCAGTTGTTTTTAAACGAACCTGCTCAATGGAATGAATGGATTTTTAGAGCATTGACATTTTTAGTTATCAGTTGTCCTTGTGCTTTGGTCATTAGTATTCCTCTTAGCTTTTTTGCAGGAATTGGAGGAGCAAGCCGTGAAGGTGTTTTGATAAAAGGTTCTAATTACTTAGAAACTTTATCACAGACAAAGTATGTTGTTTTTGATAAAACTGGAACAATGACAGAAGGGGTTTTTGAAGTCACTGGAATTCATCATGCATCTATAAGTGAGGAAAGATTATTGGAATATGCTGCTCTTGCAGAAAGTTATTCGCAGCATCCTATTAGTAAAAGTTTACAAAAGGCATATAGTCAAGAGATAGATGAAAAACGTGTTGAAGATGTTCAAGAAATCAGTGGTCATGGTGTTCTTGCAAAAGTAGATGGACAACCTGTTGCAGTGGGGAATAGAAAACTTATGCAACGTGAAGGTGTTGAATGTGATGAATGTCATGATACTGGAACAGTTGTTCATGTTGCAGTGGATCATCAATATGTAGGGCATATTCTTATTTCAGATAAGATAAAAGCTCATGCTAAGGAAGCCATTCGTTCACTCAAGAAAGCTGGAATTAAGAAAACAGTAATGTTAACTGGTGATAAAAAGGAAGTCGCTTTATCTGTTGCTAACGAATTACAAATAGATCAAGTTTATAGTGAACTCTTACCAGGTGATAAAGTAGAAAAGATAGAAGATATCTTAGAAAGTAAAAATCATAAAGAGTGTGTCGCTTTTGTTGGTGATGGAATTAATGATGCACCAGTTCTATCTAGAGCAGATATTGGTATTGCAATGGGTGCTTTAGGAACAGATGCTGCTATTGAGGCGGCAGATATTGTTTTGATGGATGATGATCCATTAAAAATAGCAAAAGCTATTCGTATTTCTAAAAAATGTATGCGTATTGTTTATGAAAATATATATTTTGCAATAGGTATTAAGGTGATTTGTTTGATTTTGGGGGCTGTAGGTATTGCAAATATGTGGCTAGCCATTTTTGCTGATGTTGGTGTTATGGTTATTGCAGTTTTGAATGCAATAAGAACTTTGTATGCTAAACATTTATAGAAGAAGGTAAATAAGTATGAGTAAAATAGAATGTTGTGAAACAAAAGAGATTCACCAAGATGTATTAGAAATGGTGAAACAGAAGATGCCTAATGAAGAAGATATTTATGACTTGGCTGAGTTATATAAAGTTTTTGGTGATTCAACAAGGATGAAAATACTGTTTGTTCTTTTTGAAGCAGAAGTTTGTGTTTGTGATCTTGCAGAAACTTTACAAATGACACAATCAGCTATTTCTCATCAATTAAGAATACTGAAGCAAAATAAGCTCGTCAAAAATAGACGCGATGGCAAGTCAATTTTCTATTCATTGGCTGATGATCATGTAAGAGCAATTATTAATCAAGGAATGGAACATATCCAAGAAGACTAAAAAAGATTTTAGAAAAGATAACTCTAAAATCTTTTTTTATGAATAGAAGTCATAAAAACAATGAATTCTTGTCACTTAATATGAATATTATTTTTATTTTTAATGATAATGTGACAAAATATTGACATTAATTCTAATGATTTGTTAGAATGAACTTAGTAGGTTATAAATCAGAAAAATGTTGAAAATATAAACAGAATTCAAATATGGGAGGAAATAGGGATGTATCATTGTTATATTCATTTTTATTTGATGGGAAAGCATGATAAAATATTTGAAATCATAAAAAAGAGTTCACCACAAAAGCGTTTTGTACATGAATTTTATGAAAGTGAAGAGGTGGAAATTGAAAAAATTTCTCAGTCTCAGGTGATTATAGCAAATTTATCATATAATACAAATGCTAATGATTTATTGCAAACAATTCTTTCAACAAAGAAAAAAGAAACAGAAGTTATTATCTTAGTGGATAAGCAACAGATGGGGTCTTTGGAAAATTTATATGATGTTAAGGATATCTGGTGCTTACCTTTATCTACAGAAGAAGTTTCTTTTCGTTTTTTAAGATGGCAAGAAAGTTATAAGATGAGTAAAGATTATTGGCAAACAAGTCAATTCTTTGAATCAACAATTAATAATATTCCTAATTTGATTTGGTATAAAGACAAAGAAGGAATACATCATAAAGTTAATGATAGTTTTTGTACGACTGTGAATAAAACAAAGCAACAAGTTGAAGGACAAGATCATTATTATATATGGGATGTAGATAGAAATGATCCTGATCAAAATGATTGTATGGCTTCAGATAATGAAGTCATGAGCAAGCAAGAAACTTGTGTTTTTGAAGAGGTTGTCAAAGCTGGGGAAGAAACAAAACTTTTTACAACTTATAAGTCACCACTATATGATATTGATGGTAGTGTCATGGGAACAGTAGGTGTAGGTATAGATGTGACTCAAGAACGTGCTTATGAAGAAGAAATTGTTAAAAAGAATCAAACATTAGAAGCTATTTTCACAACTATTGATTCTGGAGTCCTTTGTCATTCGGTAGAGGGACATCAAATTTTTAGTATAAATAGAGCTGCTTTGAGTATTTTAGGGTATGCATCTCAAGAGGAATTAATTCAAAATGGTTTTCATCTTATGCCTTCATCCGTTGTTGAGGATGATAAAGAAAAATTATTAGAAGCTTTTCATACTTTAAAAAATGAAGGTGATAGTGTCAATGTTGAGTATAGTGTTAAGCATCATGATGGGGAAATCATTCATGTTATGGATAATATTAAACTCTTAAGAGAAAACTATCGTATGTTTTATCAGCATTTGCTGATTGATTGTACGAGTCAAAAAATAGAAGAAAAGAAAAAAGAAAGACAACAAGTGGAACTACTCCATGCTTTAAGTGTTGATTACAATCTTGCTTGCTATTTTGATCTTGATACAGGATCAGGATATCCAATCAGAGTTGATGATGATAATCATCATATGCTTGATTCTATCTTTCATGGAGAAATTTCTTTAAAGGAAAGTGTAGGAGCCTATATTGAGAAATTTGTATATAAAGATGATCAAGAGAAACTTCTTTCATTTACTTCAAGAAAACAGTTAAAGAAAGAATTATCTAAAGAGAAACTCTGTTATGTGAATTATCGTATTTTAAAAGATGATATTATGAAATATTTTGAAATGAAAGTTGTTCGCACAGGGTCTTGGGATCATAATTATGGAGTTGTCTTAGGATTTCGTAGCGTAGATGAGCAGACACGTAAGGAAATGGAACAAAAAAAATTGCTGGAAGATGCTTTATTGCAAGCCAATAGAGCAAGTAAAGCAAAGAGTGTATTTTTATCTAATATGTCTCATGATATTCGTACGCCAATGAATGCTATTGTTGGATTTACGGCTCTTGCTATTACCCATATTGAAAATACAGAACAGGTTCAAGAATATCTTAATAAAATTATGGTATCAGGAAATCATTTGTTAAGTTTAATTAATGATATTTTAGACATGAGTCGTATTGAAAGCGGTAAGATGCATTTAGAAGAAAAACTATGTAGCCTTTCAGAAATATTGCATGGATTACATGATATTGTACAAACTGATATTCATGCAAAGCAATTGGAGCTTTATATAGATACAATTGATGTTTTTGATGAAAATATTTATTGTGATAAATTACGTTTAAATCAGATACTTTTGAATTTGTTAAGTAATGCTATAAAATATACTCCTGCTTCTGGAATTGTTAGCTTAAGGATTACAGAAAAACCAGGTCCATCACCACACGAAGCAACTTATGAATTTTGTATCAAAGATACTGGTGTTGGAATGAATGAAGAATTTGTATCATATATATTTGAACCTTTTGAAAGAGAAAAAAATAGTACGATTAGTGGTATTCAGGGAACTGGATTGGGAATGGCTATTACAAAAAATATTGTTGATATGATGAATGGGTCAATTGAAGTCAAGAGTGAATTAGGAGTTGGTACTGAAGTTATTGTTTCATTAACTTTCCGTACCCATTCTGATGAAAAAGAAATTCAAGATATATCTGAATTGAAGAATTGTAGAGCCTTAGTCGTTGATGATGATTTTAATACTTGTGATAGTGTTTCTTATATGTTAGGTCAAATTGGTATGCGCGCAGAATGGACATTGTCTGGTAAAGAAGCTATTTTGAGAACAAAACAAGCAAAAATGCGTCAAGATCATTACAGTGTTTATATTATAGATTGGTTGCTTCCAGATATGAATGGGATAGAAGTCACAAGAAGAATCAGAAAAGAAATGGGTGAGGATGTACCAATTATAGTTTTGACAGCATATGATTGGACTGATATTGAAGAGGAAGCAAAGGAAGCAGGTGTGAGTGCTTTTTGTAGTAAACCATTGTTTTTGTCTGAGTTAAGAAGTTGTTTATATACAATTGTGAATGCTGAAAATGAGGAATATGAAGAGGAAGAAAGAAGTTATACAGGGCGTATCTTACTTGTTGAGGATAATGAATTAAATCAAGAAATTGCTGTGGCTATTTTAGAAGATGCAGGATTTGATACAGAGGTGGCATCAAATGGGTCAATTGCTATTGAGATGGTTAAAAACTCTCAGCCAGGGTATTACCAGCTTATTCTTATGGACATTCAAATGCCTGTTATGGATGGATATGAAGCAGCAAAGCAGATTCGTCAATTACAAAATAAAGACCTTGCTACAATACCAATTTTAGCAATGACAGCTAATGCTTTTGAAGAAGATAAAAAAAATGCCTTGAAGAGTGGTATGAATGGACATATCTCTAAACCAATAGATATTAAATGTCTTTTTGATACATTAGATAAAGTTTTATTTAAAAAGTAAAAATATAAATTTTTATGTGATGACCTCCTAGTAGTGAAAATGAAACTACAGGAGGTTTTTATGTTGCTTTATTTGTAATCAATTCTTAAGAAATTATTTATAGAATCTTTATTTATTGTTATGGAACTCTTTATAAAAAGCATTGTCTTTTTTGATAAGATAATTTTATCAAAAGGGAAATGTTTTTTAGGAGGAAAGGAATATGAAAAAAAGAACAATAGCCATTTTATTTGGAGGGAAATCTAGCGAATATAGTGTTTCATTAGAATCAGCATATGCTGTTTTATCACATATTGATAAAACAAGATATGATATTTATATGGTTGGTATTACGCAAAAAGGAGAATGGTTTCATTTTGAAGGAGATATAGAAAAAATCAAAAATGATACTTGGAAAGATGAATTCATGAATCATGTGATGATATGTCCTGAACCACAACGTCAAAGTTTCATAGAATTAACAAAGATTGGAATATTTTATAAGCAAATTGATGCGATTATGCCTATCATGCATGGCAAAAATGGTGAGGATGGGACATTGCAAGGAATCGTTACAATGGCTAATATTCCACTCATTGGTTGTGGAGTTTTATCGTCATCTTTGTGTATGGATAAATATCGTGCTCATGAAATTGTTGAGAAAAATGGTATTCAAACGCCTTATGCCATCGTTGCTTCAACATACAATATACAAAGTCAAAAAGAAGAAATCTTTAATATGAACTTACCTTTATATATTAAACCAGTTCATGCAGGTTCTTCTTATGGTATGAGTCGTATTGATTGTTTTGAAAAGTTGGATGAAGCTTTAAAAGAAGCTTTTCATTATGATGATGAAGTAATTATTGAGGAAGAAGTTCATGGTTTTGAAGTGGGATGTGCTATTATGGGAATCGAAGAATTAACTGTTGGAAGAGTAGATGAAATTGAACTCACAAAAGGATTTTTTGATTTTAAAGAAAAATATACTCTTCAGACATCTTCTATTCATATGCCTGCAAGAATTCCACAGGAAATAGAAATGAAAGTTCAAGAAACAGCGAAACGTATTTATCGTCTTTTAGGATGTCGTGTTTTTGCAAGGGTAGATATGTTTTTAACTCCATCATATGACATTGTTTTTAATGAAGTGAATACAATTCCAGGTTTTACATCTCATAGTCGTTATCCACATATGATGCAAGGAATAGGAATGGACTTTCAAACTTTGATTACACAATTGATTGAAATGGGGCTCCAAAATGCAAACAATACAAATTTTTAAAAATGATATTTATAAAGGTCATCTGATACTTGTCAATCAAGATCATCCTATTGTTTCACCTATTTCTTTCAATGAGATGGTAACCGTTATGGATCAAAAAATACATAGAGATGTGGGTAGGTTGCTTTTAAAAATTTTTGATGATTTGCAATGTCATCAAGAAATTATATGTACAAGTGGTTATCGCAGCAGCAATGAGCAGTCTGTTCTTTATGAAAGTTCATTGAAAGATTATGGTCAAGAGTATACACAAAAGTATGTTGCTTTGCCACATTGTAGTGAACATGAAACAGGACTTGCTGTGGATATGGCATACTACCAAGAAAGTATTGATAAGATTTGTCCAGAGTTTTTTTATGATGGCATTTGTCAAGAATTTAGAGATTTATCTTATCATTATGGATTTATAGAAAGATATAGTGAATATAAACAACATATCACACATATTGGAAAAGAACCATGGCATTTTCGTTATGTAGGTTATCCTCATTCTTGTATTATGAAAGAAGAAAATCTATGTTTAGAAGAATATCATGAATTTATCAAACAATATTCATTATATCATCCTTATATTTATGGAGATACACACCATATTATAGAAATCTTTTACGTTCCTATTTATGATCAAGAAACATTGTGTTTTCAAGATGATGTCTGTATTCAAGTATCTGGAAATAATATGGATGGTGTTATTATCACAGCATGGAGAACATGTTTATGAGTGGTTATCCTTATATTGATGTCATGCGTATTGTTGCATCAATTCTTGTTGTGACTATTCATACAGCCCCATTTGAGATGTTATGTCCACCTTTTGATTTTGTTCTGACAAAAATCATTGCTCGTTTAGCAGTTCCTTTTTTCTTTGTGACAAGTGGATATTTTTTATTTAAAGATGGTTATCCATCTTTAAATAAAGTCAAAAAAACATGTTTATCTTTATTAAAATATTATTTTTTATCAATCATTATTTATTTACCAGTTATGATTTATAATCAATACTTTTATAGCAAAAATATTCTTTTTGAAATGGTTAAAGATTTTGTTGTAGATGGAATGTTCTATCGTTTGTGGTATTTTCCAGCAGTGATTATAGGAATAGTTATTATTGTGATATTCAAAAAATATTTTTCAACGAACTTTGTTATGGCTTTGGCATTTGTTCTTTATATGATTGGAATATGTGGAGATAGTTATTATGGATTTGTGAGGGACATTCCTGTATTAAAAGATCAGTTTGCCTTTTTATTTCAATATATGGACTATACAAGAAATGGGATTTTCTTTGCTCCTTTATTTTTAATGATAGGGGTGAGGATATCTGAGTATCAACCTCTTTTGACAAAGAAAGGCACAGTCTTTTTAGCAATCATTTCATTTTTGATAATGAGTATAGAAGCAGTTGTTGTTCATATGATGGATGCACCTCGACATGATGCTATGTATCTTTTTTTACCATTAGTGACTTATTTTCTTTTTTTACTTTTAATGAGGTATAAAGGGCGAAGGTATCCAAGATTAAAAACTCTATCTTTATATATTTATATTTTACATCCTTTAGTGATTATAGGTGTGAGAATGTTTGCAAAATTATTACATATACAGTCTTTCTTAAATCAACAATTCATTCAATTTATTATTGTTTGTTTTTTGACAATAAGTATTTCTTTTGTCATAGATAAGGTGATTCATCATGAAAACATATAGAAGCTGGGTAGAAGTTGACTTATCTGCTATAGAGCATAATGTCAAAGAATTAATGACATTACTTTCATCAAAGGAACAGTTTATGGCAGTTGTGAAAGCAAATGCCTATGGACATGGAGCAATAGAAGTTTGTCATACTTTAAATAAAATAGGTGTGTATGCATTTGCCACAGCAACACTTTTTGAAGCTATTGAATTGAGAAAGAATGGTATTCAAGGTCAGATTTTGATATTGGGATATACAGAACCTTCACTTGTCTATCTGCTAAAAAAATATCAATTGACGCAAACTGTTATTAATAGTACCTATGCAAAATTAGTGAATGCTCAGGGAATAGATATTCCTGTTCATATTGCTATAGATTCAGGAATGCATAGATTGGGAAATACTCAAGAAGAATTTGATGATATTGCATCATTGTTTCATTTGCCTTATTTACATGTGACAGGTATTTTCTCTCATTTATGTGTCAGTGACAGCATAAATATTGAAAATCAGGATTATACTAGAAAACAGATTTATACTTTTATAAATATAGTTGATAAATTGAAAAAAAGATATGACGTGGGATGTGTTCATTTACAAAGCAGTTATGGGCTATTGAATTATTCTTATTTGAATTTTGATTATGTAAGAATTGGTATTTCTTTATACGGTGTTTACTCTTCAAAAGAAGATTATCAAAATCCGCATATTCATTTCAAACCAGCCCTTTCTTTAAAATCAAAAATTGTTTTGTTAAAATCTATTCAAAAAGATGAAACAGTTGGTTATGGGCGAACTTATAAAGCTACTCAAAAGCGAAAGATTGCTGTTGTACCTATTGGTTATGGTGATGGATTACCAAGATGTTTTGCACATGATGTTTTAGTAAGAGGAAAAAGAGTGCCAATTGTGGGTAGAATATGTATGGATCAATTGATGATAGATGTTAGTGAAGTGGATAATGTTTCACTTTTTGATATAGTGACATTTATTGGAGAGGATCATGGAGAAAAAATCAGTGTAGAGGATATTGCAGAGCATGTTCATTCTATTTCTAATGAAATTTTAAGTCAGTTAGGTGAAAGATTACCACGAATATATCAAGGAGGTCATTATGAAAGGACTTTATAAACCATCTTATTTACAAAAGAAAGCTTATGATTTTAAAAAAGTTTTTATTGGTATTTTTATCTTATGCATTATTATATTTATGGTTGTTATGAATTGGACAAGATTAAACTTATTAGTGAAAGGATATGATTTTTCATCTCAAAATATTATTTTATCCTTGTCTAAAGATGAAAGAGAAGATTATCTTCATGGAGATGTCATTGACTTCTCAAAATGGGATCATATTCAAAATCAGGAACATTACTATGACTATGAACTTTATCAAAAATCTCATCAAAATGAAAGTATAGAAGAGGTTATAACTTATGTTGATTATCTTTATAAACATCAAGGGCAATTAGAAACATTAGGTTATCAAAGAGAAGATAGACGAAAACTTATGATAAAGTTATCTTTAGATGATTTTAAAAGTATTATTGATCATCAATATTTTTATCAAGACATTATTCAATACATCAATGTTAATGGATGTGTTATCGATGATATTGATCAATATATAGCCTCAAAGAAGCAGCCTTTAGATGCTGTTTTATCAGTATCTTATCCTTTTATCGATTCACAAAATAAAATCAATCGTACATATCAAATTGTACAACCAGATCATTATCTTGTATTGATAAAAAAAGGATTTATGATTCATGAAGAAGATGAACCAAAGGATTTAGTGAAAGTTGCAATACCTAATGCTCCTGATAATGAAAGTGATTTGTTAAGGAAAGATGCTGCTGATGCCTTAAAAAATATGTATGATGATGCCCTTAAAGAAGATATGCATCTTGTTTTAAATAGTGGATATCGTTCTTATCAGCAGCAAAAAGATATTTATGATGAGTATTTTCGTATTTATGATGAAGTCACAGCAAGTGGGTTAGTTGCCGAGCCAGGAGTGAGTGAACATCAATTAGGATTAGGTGTAGATTTGACAAGTCAAAGTGTTCTTGATGGAGAACGTATGGTATTTGGAGATACTAAAGAATATCAATGGGTCAAGAAAAATGCACATCGTTATGGTTTTATTTTAAGATATCCTCCCGAACGTTCAAAAGTAACAGGTACAACCAATGAACCATGGCATTTGAGATATGTAGGTAAAGATGCTGCAAAAGAAATATATGAAAAAGATTGGGTTTTAGAAGATTATATATTGCATTATGGATTTTCGTATTTACTAAAAGAGAAGGAATGACCTTCTTTTTTGCTTTTGTGATTTACATAGTGTGTCAAATCATCATTTGTTGATAAATCAATATTGTGATATAATCATTTGAAAAAGAGGGAGTGATGATATGTATAAAATTATGATTGTAGAAGATGAAAAAACAATTGCTACACAAATGAAGAAAAAATTGTGTGAATGGGATTTTGATGTATTGATTGTTGATGATTTTCAGCACATTTATCAAATTTTTATCGATTATCAGCCACATCTTGTTTTATTAGATATTCAATTACCTTATTTTAATGGATATTATTGGTGTGAAAAAATTCGTCAAGTTTCCCAGATTCCTATTTTATTCATTTCATCAGCATCAGAGAATATGAATATTGTCATGGCAATGACAATGGGTGGAGATGACTTTTTACAAAAACCTTTTGACTTTTCAGTCTTTATCGCTAAGATACAAGCTCTTTTAAGAAGAACATATGATTTTTCTTTGAATATGACATTGTTGGAATATCAAGATATGATTCTTAATCATGGAGATTGTACAGTCAGTTATCATGATATGAAAGTAGAACTTTCTAAAAATGAAATGCGTATTTTAAAAGTGCTTTTAGAAAATAAGGAAAAAATTGTTAGTAGAGAGGCATTAATGAACCATTTGTGGAAAACAGATTGCTATATTGATGAAAACACTTTATCAGTGAATGTCAATCGACTAAGAAAGAAATTAGAAATGATTGGAAAAGGGGAATTAATCAAGACGAAGAAAGGAATAGGATATTATTTAAAATGAAATTGTTTTTAGACTATCTTCAAGAAAGAAAAAATATATATTGCTTATTTGTTTTATGTGGATTGATTATTATGGGTGTATTTTATTTATATTATCTTTCATGGGAACCACTTTTTTATGCTTTTTTCTTATGCTTTGTTTTCTTATGCATTGCTTCTTTAGGTGATTTTATTAAGTATTCAAAAAAGAGAAAAGCACTTGAAAACATAAAAAAAGATATACCTTATCTATCTTGTTATCCTTCATCACATTCTCCATTGATACATGATTATCAAGATATCATTTCATCACTTATCCAATCTATTCATGACAATCAGCATACTTATGAAAGTGATATATCAGATATGTTAGATTATTATACACTATGGGTTCATCAAATTAAATTGCCTATATCAGCTATGCATCTTTTACTCCAACAAGAAGATAATTCTTTGACTTTTCAATTATCAGCAGAACTTCTAAAAATAGAACAATATGTTGATATGGTTTTATCTTATTTAAGATTGAAGAGTCAATCAACTGATTATGTTATTAAAGAGTATGATCTTGATGAGATTATCAAAGAATCCATCAGAAAGCTTTCCACACTCTTTATCGAAAAACATATTATGATAGATTTTCAAGAAACACATCAAAAAGTTTTAACCGATAAAAAGTGGTTAATATTTGTTTTAGAACAACTTTTATCAAATGCTATTAAATATACGCATAAGGGAAAGGTTTCTATTTATTATGATTATCAAAGATTAATTATTGAAGATACAGGAGAAGGTATTGAGGCATCTGATTTAAAAAGAATTTTTGAAAAAGGATTTACTGGAAGTACTTCCCATATTCAAAAAAAAGCTACTGGAATGGGACTTTATCTGGCAAAGGCTGTTGCAGATGACCTAACCATACAATTAGCAATTCAATCAGAACGGGGAAAAGGAGTGGAAGTTACACTTATCTTTCCGAACCTGTCCCTTTGAAGCATAATCGGACGCTGCAGATATTTATAAACGCCATGGACATTTTGCCAACACGGACACAAGATGTGGAGTGCTTATTCCTTCTGTCTGCTCCGGTCTACGAACGGTAAGAAAGTCTATAGCTTCTGTATTAATGTGCATCCAACCGGACGAACCGGGGCGCAATTCGCCCGCAGTGCAGCCGAAATATTATTGGTGTAAGGAAATATTTTACCAATCGTAAGTTCTTCTATTTCCAGAATCTGTGCGGGCTAAACACGCCCCTTTTTTTACACACACTGCATGGAAGCAGTATGTGTAAAAAATTCTAGGTTTTTCACAGAAGCCTAAGACTTTCTAACCATTCTCCGAAGT
>CATOPA010000049.1 GCA_951801965.1 uncultured Erysipelotrichaceae bacterium
TCTTTATTTGTTACTGAAACCAATGCTCTTTTCATATTATTTCTACCCTTTCATTTTCAACCTTTAATTTACCATCACAAAATAATCTCACTGCTTCTGGTAAAATACGATGTTCTATATTTTCTAAAACTAATGTTTGCATTTCTTCTGGAGATTTTGCTTTGGAAACATCTATTGCTTCTTGTAAGATAATAGGTCCTCCATCAACAACTTCAGAAACAAAATGGACTGTCGCTCCAGCAACCTTCACGCCTCTTTGAAAAGCATGTTCATGAACATGCAAACCATAAAATCCTGGTCCACAAAATGAAGGAATCAAAGAAGGATGAATATTGATAATTCTATGACGATATAACTCAATCATCTTATCTGGAATGATAGCTAAGTAACCAGCTAAAACAATCAAATCAATTTTTTCTTCTTCTAAGCGTTTAAGTAAGACATCTTGATCTTTGATACATTCTGCCAAAATACCTGCTTTTCTAGCACGTTCTAATCCATATGCTTTTAAACGATTAGAAACAACCAAAACAATTTCACCGTTGATTGTTCCTTTTTGTGTTTCATCAATCAAAGACTGCAAATTTGTTCCTCCCCCAGAAACAAAGACAGCAATTCTTAACATAGCTCTACCCCTTTATCTCCTGCAACAATTTCACCAATGATGTAACATTCATCATGGGCATCTTGAATAGCTTTCATAGCTGTTTCAACATCATCTTTATCTAATGCTAAAACCATTCCAAGTCCCATATTAAATGTGTTATACATCATATTTTCTGCCACATCTCCATTTTTTGCAATTAATCCAAAAATTGGAGGTACCTGATAGCTATCTTTATGAATAATAGCTTTAACATTGTCTGGAAGCATTCTTGGTACATTTTCATAAAAACCACCACCTGTGATATGACTACACCCTTTCACTTTCACACCAGCGTTTTTAATACTCTTTAAAGCCTTAACATAAATTTTTGTTGGCGCAATCAAAGCTTCTCCTAATGTTGTTCCTAATTCTTCATAATAAGTATCTAATGATTCCTTAGTCATTTCAAAAACTTTTCTGACTAATGAAAATCCATTACTATGAACTCCACTTGAAGCAATTCCTACTAAAACATCTCCTGGTTTGATTGAACTTCCATCTATAATATCTTTTTTATCAACAACTCCCACAGCAAAACCAGCTAAATCATAATCATCTTCTGGCATTAACCCTGGATGTTCAGCAGTTTCTCCACCAACAAGAGCACATTCTGATTGAATACACCCTTGTGCAACACCACTCACAATCGTTGCTATTTTTTCAGGATAATTTTTTCCACATGCAATATAATCTAAGAAAAACAAAGGTTCTCCCCCAGAACATGCAATATCATTCACACACATTGCGACAGCATCAATACCAATAGTATCATGCTTATCCATGACAAAAGCCAATTTCACTTTTGTTCCACAACCATCTGTTCCTGATAAAAGAACAGGCTCTTCCATATTCTTAATAGCACTTAAATCAAAAGCACCAGCAAAACCACCAATACCCCCTAAAACTTCAGGACGCATTGTTGCTTTAACATGTTTTTTCATTAATTCTACTGATTTATATCCAGCCTCAATATCGACTCCAGCTTTTTTATAATCCATTCTTTTTCTCCTTATTTATTTTCCATTCTTGCAAGAACAGCTTTATATGTTTCAATTAAATCTCCAATATCTTGTCTAAAAACATCTTTATCGTATTTTTGGTTTGTGTCAACATCCCATAAACGACAAGAATCTGGTGAAATTTCATCAGCTAATAAGATTGTTCCATCTTCTGTTTTTCCAAATTCAATCTTAAAATCAACTAATTTCAAATTCATACTTAAGAAGAATTCTTTTAATAATTCATTAATTTTTAAAGTTGTTTCCTTAATATAAGCAATTTCTTCACGAGTTGCTAATTTCAATGCAACAGCATGATCATCATTAATCAATGGATCACCATAATCATCATTTTTATAACTCATTTCAAAAATAGGTTCATCTAATACAATACCTTCTGGTGCTCCTAATCTTTTACAGAAAGATCCTGTTGTAATATTTCTAATAATAACTTCTAATGGGAAAATTTCTACTTTTTTGACTCTAATATCTCTTTCATTTAATTTTTCAATCATATGTGTTTTGATACCAGCTTCTTCTAACATATCAAAAATAATACATGAAATTGTGTTATTTAAAACACCCTTTCCTTCAAATTGATCGTGTTTCACACCATTTCCAGCAGTTGCATCATCTTTATAATGAATGATGTATTCATCTGCGTTTTCTGTTTCATAAACTTGTTTTGCTTTTCCTTCATACAATAATTTTGCCATAATCTTTACTCCTTTTATTTATATTTTTCTATCATTTCATCGTTCGCACGCATTGCTTGTGCTTCCATGTCTTTTCTATAAGCCAATAATCTTTCCTTAATATTCTCATGTTTGATAGACATGATTGATAATGCTAAATAAGCAGCGTTCTTACTTCCATTAATTGCAACTGTCGCAACAGGAATACCTGAAGGCATTTGCACAATAGAAAGCAAAGCATCCATACCATCTAATGTTGATCCACTGATTGGTACACCAATCACTGGAAGAACAGTTTGAGAAGCAACAACACCAGGTAAAGCTGCTGCCATTCCTGCTGCAGCAATAATCACTTCTGTTCCATTTGTTTCAGTTTCTTTAATAAAAGCACTCAATCCTTCATGTGCTCTATGTGCAGATAAACATCTGACTTGAACATCTACACCATAATCTTTTAAAATGTCAATACATGGTTCTACCTTACTTAAATCACTTGTAGAACCCATAATAATTGCAACTTTCATTTCATTTTGTCCTTTCTTTTTTAAGCATCAAAAGAGACAAGTGTCTCTTTTAAAATAATCCTACTATTTTTCCATTTTCATCAATATCCATATTGATAGCAGCTGGTGCTTTTGGAAGTCCAGGCATACGCATGATATCACCACTAATAGCCACCAAGAATCCAGCACCAGTATTTGGAATCAAATCTTGAATAGTCACTTTAAACCCTTCAGGTCTTCCAAGTAATGTTGGATCATCAGATAAAGAATATTGTGTTTTTGCAACACAGATAGGTAATTGTCCTAAACCTTGTGCTTCATATTTCTTCATCTTGTTCATAACTTTCTTAGTGAAAGTGACATCATCAGCACCATAAATTTCTTTGGCAATTGTCTTGATTTTATCAGCAATTGATACATCAAGATCATAAATTGGTGTAAAATCAGCTTCCTTGTTTTCTAAAACATCTAATAATTTTTCTGCTAATTCTATACCACCATCTGCACCCTTTTCCCAAACTTTACTAATCGCAACATCAACACCTTTTGATTGACAGATTTCATTTAATAACTGTAATTCTGCTTCTGTATCTGTTGGGAAAGCATTAATAGCAACAACACTTGGCAAATGATATTTTGCTATATTTTCAATATGCTTTTCAAGATTTTCAATTCCCTTTCTTAAAGCATCTAAATTTTCTTCTCCAAGATCTTTCTTTGCAACACCACCATGCATTTTTAAAGCACGCACTGTTGCAACAATCACAACAGCATCTGGTTTTAATCCTGCCTGACGACATTTGATATCTAAGAATTTCTCTGCTCCTAAATCAGCTCCAAACCCTGCTTCAGTAATAGCATAATCACCTAACTTCATTGCAAGTGTTGTTGCCATCACTGAGTTACATCCATGAGCAATATTCGCAAAAGGTCCACCATGAACAAAAACAGGTGTATGATCTAATGTTTGAACTAAGTTTGGTTTAATTGCATCTTTTAATAATAAAGTGACTGCACCAGTTGCTTGAATATCATCAACAGTGACTGGTTCTCCAGCATGATTATAAGCAACAATCATGCGTCCTGCTCTTGCTTTTAAATCTTCTAAAGATGTTGCTAAACATAAAATAGCCATCACTTCACTAGCTACACTAATATCAAATCCATCTTCTCTTGGAACACCATTGACCTTACCACCAAGACCAACAACAATATGTCTTAAAGCACGATCATTTAAATCCACACAACGTTTCCAAACAATTTGTCTTGTATCAATATCCAAAGGATTTCCTTGTTGGATAGAATTATCAAGCATTGCAGCAATCAAGTTATTTGCTGTAGTAATTGCATGAATATCACCAGTAAAATGTAAGTTAATATCTTCCATTGGAACAACTTGAGCATATCCTCCACCTGCTGCTCCACCTTTTACCCCAAAACAAGGTCCTAAACTTGGTTCACGCATAGCAACAATTGATTTTTTCCCTAATTGATTTAAAGCTTGGGATAATCCTATCATTGTTGTTGTTTTTCCTTCTCCTGCTGGAGTTGGATTAATTGCTGTAACCAAGACAAGCTTTCCATCTTTATTATTTTTTAATTTTGTCATTGCTTCTAATGAAATCTTTGCTTTATATTTTCCATAAAGCTCTAAATCATCTTCTTCTAATCCTACTTTTTCAGCAATTTCCCTAATTGGTTTCATCTTTGCACTTTGTGCAATTTCTACATCTGTTAACATAATGCCACCCTTTCTTTTATTCATATTTTTTTAAGGAACTTCGACACTTTTTTTATACCATAAACTTCTTATTTTCTCTAGTTTTATTGATATATTTTCATAAAAACCAAAAAAGAGCCTACTCGTCCAGACAATTGCCCAGACGGTCGACTCTTTCATGTTATACTCCATGTGGTTCATTCCACTTCCGCCAGTCATATAACTAAATTCATAGTATCATTTTTTTATATTTTTTTCAATATTTTTTTATATCAATATCAAACGCAATGCTCTTTGTATTGCTCTTTCAATAAATCTCTCATTCATTTGTGAAACAGGAACAATATCCCCATTTTTTAAACCTAACTCACCAGTACGTATTGAACGTATTAAAGTCAAGTTAACAAAGTAAGAAGGATGAACTTGAAAGAAATGGTATTGATTCAAAGTATGTTTGACTTTCACAAGATTTTCAATTTCCACACGAAACTTTCCTTGTGTTGTCACAATACTTAATTCATTATGATCTGTTAAAATATAATAAATTTCACTAGGAATCACATTCAATTCCTCACCAGTATCTAAACTTGTCATTGTAATAGAAAAATGTATCTGATGAATCTTTTCTACACCTCTTAAAAATTCTCTTTCCAAATGTCTATCTTGTTTATTCTTTAAAAGCATTTGAAATGCCCCTACTCTAAATTGTTCATTCAAGTGCTTAAAATTTTCACATATATAAAAGATCAAGCAATCTGGATATTCTTCTTTAATATGATATCCTAAATCAAAGCCACTCTTTCCATCACTACCTTCTCCTAAAAAAGCCATATCAAACTCTTCAACCTCAACACGTCTCATCGCCCCTTGAACATCAGTATATGTCTCAAATGTCAATTCCTCTAAACTTACCTTTGTTATTCTTTTAGCTATTGTTTGTAAATATTCCTCATCTTGATCACATAATAATATTCTCATTTTCATAACCTCCCTTAACTCTTTTTATTATTTTACACTATTTTTCAACAAAAATAATGTAATTTTTAAGCCAATTTGGGTACGTTTTACACACATTTGGCATTTTCATCCTTTTTTTTGCTATTCTTTTATTGTTTTATAATTCAAAGAAAGGATGATATATGTGAAAAAATTTAAAGAATTATTTAAACTCTTTTTAACAAAAGAAAAAGCTCTTCTTATTCTTTTCATTTTTATACTTATCAATATAAGTATATATTTTGTTTATCAAAAATCCATTTATTCGCAGCCTGGTTATTTTGAAGCTTATCCACAATCTGGATTAGAATTCTTCTATTACCTCCATTGCATTGGTCTAAATCAATTTCATTTTATCTTATTGATGCTGTTAATCCCTAATCTTGTTTCTTATGATTTTTTAAGTCTTTATCAAAATCATACTTCTCATTACATAGAAATACGTATTGGAAAAAGAAACTACTATAAAAATGTATTCTTCATCAATATCATTATGAGTTTCTTTATTGTTCTCATTATAGAAACACTTGTCATTTTATCTATACATTGTTTTTATAATCCATTGCAATTTAATGCTTTTGATTATCCAGAGTTTTATTATCGTACCACACAGATTCTCTCTCACCATGAATTAAGAAGCTTGTGTTTTTTCGTTATCTTGACTTCTGCTGGATACAGCCTCGTTTCAAGCTTGTTGTTTTCTTTGCAAGTTGTTATTTCAAACAAATATATTTTCCGTTGTTTTGGTGTCATACTTGGTATTTTTTTAGTTCTTCTTCCTGCCATTATCTATTATTTAGTCCCTATTTCTAATGCAACTTTTCTCTTACAGATCAATAACTTGGTTGCTTTAGGTATGGAAAATGTGAGGGAAAATCCATTTTATTTATCAGATTGGTCTTTATATGGATTCGCCTTTATGATTTACTCTTTTATTTCATATGGTGCCTTCCAAATCTTATTGAAATGGAGAAAAAAGTATGATTAAAGGAATATATCGTTTATTAGATGCCAAAATGCTTCTTCTTTTGATTATTATGTTATTTGCTTCACCAACATTATGTGGCATCAATACGTACACAATTTGCTTAGTTTATTCACATTATTTAACAGTTTATCTTAATAATGTTTATTTATTAATGTTATATCAATACAGTTCTCGTATTAACGCTTTATCTTCTTATATGGTTATAAGACTCAAGGAAAATACATTTTATAAAAAAAGTTATTTATCTTTTATGATGATTGGCTTTTTATACACGATTATTATTTATATCAGCTATTACTTTTTCTTTGGTGCCATTCCAAAGAATACATTAGGCATAACACTTTTCTTTATGATTGTAAATATAATTATGAATGGTATTGAAAGTTCCATCATCTTTTTACAGATTGGTCAAAAGAAAAATTTCATCTATCTTGTTTTGCCTATTCTTATCAATTTTGCTTTTCATGTTATTTTTACAAGTTTATTTTAAAGGAGAATATTGTTTATGTTAAAAATAAAAAACTTATCTAAATCTTTCCGTCATGTTGATGTTTTAAAGCAACTTTCTTTTCAAGTTGAAAAAGGAGATCTCATTTATATTCATGGTATCAATGGTTCTGGAAAATCTACATTATTCAAAATTATATGCGATATCTTGCAAGCTGACTCTGGAACAATTGAGCTTTCAAAACAAGCTCATATAGGTGCTTTGATTGAGAATCCTGGCTTCTTAGAAAATGAAATATTATCTTATAATTTACATTTTCTTGCTTCTTTAAAAAATCAATACAATGAAGAACAAATCCAAAATCTTTGTACATTATTTCAGCTTGATTTTAATAGTCGTATCAAAATGAAAAATTATTCTTTAGGAATGAGACAAAAGGCAAGTATTATTCAAGCGTTGATGGAAAATCAAAATTTTATTCTATTAGATGAACCAACTCGTGGATTAGATAAAGAATCAGTCAAGATTTTCTGTCAAATCATCAATCAACTCCATAATGATGGAAAAACAATTATTATAGCTGCTCATGAATTTTTAAGTGATATACACTATAACAAAATTTACCAGCTTGTTGATGGTCATCTTTATGAAGACAAAGATTTTTAAGATTTCCTTATTTTATTTTTCACTTTGCTTACTTTTATACAAGTTCTACGATAGTCATTTAATGTCACAAATTGTTTTTCATTATACAAGTCTCGATATTCATTACTTATTTTTTGTAGGCGTACAATATTTTTGGATTCATCTTTTTTATCAGATTATTTATCAATATATATCTTTATATACTATGATGAGAATTAGAATTTCACAAAAAGAATGTTTTTATTTTCTTATGAAGAAGTTTATTTTATATGGCTTGTTTTATATCTTTATCAACTGTTTTATTTTCTTTATATTTTTTCATCATATTTCTCTCTATTTATTATTATTAAATCTCAGTATTCAATATTTAAGTATTTGTTTTATGATGATATTTCATAAATATGATAAGTATAGTTATTTATTTATCATTATCTTTATACTTTGTTGTCATTTTGTAGTATAATAAAAGAAAGAGAGGGATAGACTATGGATAAATTCGAAAAAGCTGACAGAATATTACTAGATAGCATAGATGTATTAACATCAATGCACAATGAGCAGCTCTCATTTGAGGCATTGGAAAAAATCTCTAATATTTGTGACAACTTAGAAGATTTAAGACACATCTTATACGATCTACAAAATGATTTAAACTCAAATTATTCTTAAAAAAAACGTTTCTAACTGAAACGGTTTTTTTATACTATCTTATTATATAAAAGTTAAATCTCCATATGTTTATGAATAAATTTTAAAATGGTTGTATAATATAAATCACTATTAACAGAACAGCTATTGGCATGTCCAGCCCCTTCAACAATTAATTTTTCTTTAGGACATTTTGCTGCATTATAAAGCTCATTAACCATTGACACAGGAACAAAATCGTCATTCCCTCCATGAATAAATAAAATAGGAATTTGACTTTTCTTCACTTGTTGAATAGGCTGAACATCCCCCAAAGCATAACCTGCTCTTATTTTTGTCACAAGACTTGCCATATTCAAAGCGACTTCACTTTGCCACTCATTCATGCGAATACGTGTTTTTAACATATCCCAAACACTTGTATATCCACAATCTTCAATAATCACTTTCACTTGTGAAGGAAGTTTCTCTCCTGAAGCATTCATCACAGTCGCTCCTCCCATAGAAACACCATATAAAATAATTGAAGCATTTTTATCTTTTTGTATGATATAATTCATCCATTGGATAATATCTTTACGATCATCCCATCCCATTCCAATATAATCTCCTTCACTTTGTCCATGACCCCTTAGATCAGGAATTAATAAATTATAACCTTCTTTTTTCATTCTTTTTACAGGAGATATAATAGATGTTCCATCTCCTTTATAGCCATGAACCATAATCATATAAACATGACTCTCTTGTTGAATAGAATAAGCATGCAGCTTCAATTGATCATAACTTTTTATATATATATCTTGACTGTTTTCTTCCATCCATTTCTGTGATTCTCTTTTGGTTTCTTCATCAAGCTTTAAATTTTCTAGCAATGTATGATCAGAGTATGGATTTAAAGTGTAATCATATAAATAATTTCCTATATATAATGATAAACAGCATATAAATAAGACAAAAATCAATCCAAAGATAATAATAAACTTGATTACTTTTTTCATTATACTCTTCCTTTCCCTCACTATTCTTATTCTTCACTTTTTTGCATATGATATGTTATAATACAAAAAAGGAGGAATACAAATGAGTTTTCAAAAAATAGATTTAAAAGATTTAGATATGAATGTTTTTGAAGCTATTGGTCATGATTGGATGTTAATTAGTGCTGGTGATCAAGATAAAGTCAATACAATGACTGCTTCATGGGGTGGTATGGGCGTTTTATGGAATCAAAATGTTGTTATTGCATATATCAGACCTCAAAGATATACAAAAGAATTTGTTGATCATCAAGAATGTTTTTCTCTTTCTTTTTTTGATGGATATAAAAAAGAATTAGGTGTCTTAGGAAGAGTCTCTGGTAGAGATACTGATAAAATTCAAGATGTTCATTTTCACACAACATATTTAGAAAATGTTCCTACATTTCAAGAAGCAAAACTTGTTTTTATTGTTGAGAAAATTTATCAGGATACACTCAAACCTGAATGTTTTTTAGATAAATCATTAGATGACAAAAATTATCCTCAAAAAGATTATCATACAATGTATATTGCTAAAATTAAAAGTGTTTATGTGCAAGCATAAACCTTTTTTGTATATTCCTAATAAAATAATCCATATTATATATGGTGATATATATGATTTATGAAACAATAATGCTTGCTTTGATTTCTTTATTAGTCTTATTTATTTTAACCAAATTAATGGGTTATAGACAAATAACACAATTAAGTATGTATGATTACATTATAGGCATTACAATAGGAAGTATTGCCAGTGAAATGGTCGTATTAACAGATTTTAATGATATGATTAGACCATTGACTGGCATGATTATCTATACCCTCTTTACTATTATTCTATCTTTTTTATCTCGTCATTCATTAATGTTAAGACATTTTATAGAAGGAAATCCTATAACCCTTTATCAAAATGATCGTATTGATAGTGCAGCACTCAAGAAAGCCCATATGGATGTCAACGAGTTTTTAATGCAGCTTCGTATTCAAGGATACTTTGATTTAACACAATTAGATGAAGTTATCCTAGAAACGAATGGAAATATCTCTGTTTTTGTGAAGGGACAATATAGACCTACTATTGTTGATGATCTTTCTATCAAACCTAAAAAAGAGAAACCTCTCATTTCATTAATTATTAATGGGCAACTGTTAAAAGATCAATTGAAATACATAGAAAAAGATGAACAATGGCTTCAAGGGCAATTAAAAGTTCAAGGATATCAACATTATCAAGATATTCTTCTCGTCTTATATGACATTGATGGTACTATTTATGTTTATGAAAAAAGATGAAAGAACTTCTTCCATCTCTTTTTAACTTTCCATACTTTCTTTATATTCTAAGTACTCGTCATATGTTGATAAACGATCTAAACATCCTGACTCATTAAATTCAATAACTCTTGTCGCAATAGTCTGTACAAATTGATGGTCGTGTGAAGCAAAAAGAATATTTTCCTTAAAACGTATTAATCCTTCATTCAATGCCTGTATTGATTCAAGATCAAGATGATTTGTTGGCTCATCCAATATCAAGACATTAGAATTTGCCATCATCATTTTTGCGAGCATACATCTCACTTTTTCTCCCCCAGATAAGACATTTGCTTTCTTTAATGCTTCTTCTCCAGAGAACAAAACACATCCTAACCAACCTCTTAAATCTTGATCATAAACATCTTCTTTAGAAAATTGTCTTAACCAATCAACAAGTGTTAGATCACATTCAAAATATTCATTATTGTCTTTAGGAAAATAAGATTGTGAAGTTGTGACTCCCCATTGGAATGATCCTGTATAATCAGTAATCTCTCCAGTAATAATTTTAAAGAAAGTTGTGACAGCAAGCTCATTATCAGAAACAAAAGCCACTTTATCTTTAGGTGAAAGAGAAAAAGATACATGATTCAAAATCTTTTCACCATTCATTTCATAAGAAAGATCTTCAACATTTAAAACAATATTTCCAACTTCTCTTTCAGGAGAAAAACCAATAAATGGATATCGTCTTAATGATGGTTTAATATCAACCATTTCTAAATTATCTAATAATTTCTTTCGAGATGTCGCTTGCTTTGCTTTAGAAGCATTAGCACTAAAACGAGCAATAAACTCTTCTAATTCTTTTTTCTTTGCTTCTGCTTTTTTATTGATTTCTTTTGCCTGTTTTAACATCATTTGAGAATATTCATACCAAAAGTCATAATTTCCAACATATAACTGAATTTTACTATAATCAATATCTGCAATATGTGTACAAACTTTATTTAAGAAATGACGGTCATGAGAAACAACTATTACTGTATTAGGAAAATTCAAAAGGAAGTTTTCTAACCATGTAATACTCTTTAAATCTAAATGGTTTGTCGGTTCATCCAATAATAAGATATCAGGATTTCCAAATAAAGCTTGAGCAAGTAAAACTTTAATTTTTTGTTGATCTCCTAATTCTTTCATCAAAAGATGATGGAATTCTTTTGTTACACCTAATCCATTTAATAAAATCTCTGCATCAGTTTCAGCATTCCAGCCATCCATTTCCATAAATTCACCTTCAAGATCAGCAAGCTCTAAACCATCCTCATCATTGAAATCTGGTTTACTATAAAGTTCTTCTTTTCTTTTCATGATTTCAAACAAACGTTTATTTCCCATCATAACAGTATTTAAAACATCTTGTTCATCATAAGCAAAGTGATCTTGTTTTAAAACAGATAATCTTTGTCCCTCAGGAATAACAACTTCACCTTTATTTGGTTCGATTTCCCCAGCTAATATTTTTAAAAATGTTGACTTTCCAGCCCCATTAGCACCAATAATTCCATAACAATTTCCTTCAGTAAATTGAATAGATACATTTTCAAATAATGCTCTATCCCCATATCTTAATGTTACATTTTGTGTTGATATCATTCTCATCACGCTCCTTTATTCAATCTTTTTTATTATACATGAATAAAAAATCTTTGCAAGATATAAAAAAGGACATACTAATGAATATGTACCTTTCCAATTATAAAATCTATTTCTAATTCTAAAATGTGTGTTGTTGTTAACATTCTGTCATGATAAGGATGTTTAGGTGCTAAATCATGAACGAGTTGAAGCAGTGCAGTTCTTTTGATGTCATTATCTTCTACCATTTTTAATTTTCCAAACACTGCAACTGAACGATGATTATGTGTTCCAACATCTAAATTAATACCTAAATCCTCTATAACTGTAAAACTTGCAAGTTTATCAATTCCATTAAGCTTATAACCACTTTTTGCACAATGAAAATAGATACGATTATCTACAATAATATGATTAATTCCTACACTATAAGGATAGTTATCAGATGTTATAGAAAGAACCCCATAATCTATCCTCTTCATAACATCATAACATTGTTGAAGAGATAGCAGTTTGTGTGGTTTTCTTATTTTTGTAGGTAATTTAACTTTTAACAATGATTCAAAATCTTCACTATAGTGCATAATTTGACAATGATCATCTTGCATTTCACTATCATCTTTAATAATAACCAAAAAATCCTTTTC
>CATOPA010000050.1 GCA_951801965.1 uncultured Erysipelotrichaceae bacterium
CTAATTTCATATCAAGATCATAATGATCAACAATTTCTTTACATATTTCTAGCGACTTTTCTGCTTTCGCTTTATTGAACTCAAACAAGTCCAAATCAGCTCTATTGGCACGTCTTTTAATTTTTTCAAGTTCTGTATCAAGATTAAACTCTGAAATATCTTTCAAATCAGAAACTAATTGTCCTAATTCTAATCCTCTTACCGTTTCAACAACAACTTTATCATTTTTATGTAAATCAAGATCTGTTGAAAAATAATAAGATTTTCCTGCATTCGTAAATCGAACAAGTGCTAATTTTTCTTCCATAATCTCTTCCTTTCTATATTTTATACATCATACTATCCATTAAGAGAAACACATTCGCATTTGTACTTAATAAATATTCTGTGTTAAGTATTAAATCAATTTTCTTTATAATTCCTTCTGTAGTCTCGTCTACTTTTTCAAAAAGAGAGCGATAAGAAGGATATGTAAGTTCCATGGATTGTTTCACGTGAAACAAATCTCTTAATCCTAAAACAAGCATATTAAGAAATAAACGAATAGAATCTTTATCTTTAAAATTTTTCAACAAATGTGTTTGTACATTGATAATAAGATTTTCTCTATGAAAATATAAATCTTCTATAAAATGAAATACTTCTAATTTCAATTGCTCAAATTTTTCTGTTTCAATCAATGTTAAACAATCATCATATGAATCAAATAATTCAGATAAGATAGTAATATCATCTTTTGAAAGATCATTCTTCTCTAATTGCTCTCTAAGCATTTTTTTAGAATTAGGCAATAATTGAATAACCTGACATCTTGATTGAATTGTAGGTAAAACTCTATTAATATTTTGACATGTAAATATTGCATAAATTCCAGGCATAGGTTCTTCTAATAATTTTAGCAAACTATTCATAGCCTCATTAGTGGAATTTTCAATATTTAAAAGCATATAAATTTTTGCTTTACCTTCTATAGACGACTTGGCAAACTGAGACTGAATATATTCAATCTGTTTTTTCTTTATAGATTCATTATGACCATCTACACAAATAAAATCTCCATAGGTATGCCTTTCTATTCTTTGACAGTCCTGACACTCATTGCAAGCCAATACATCATGATCACATATTAAACTTTTTGCTATAAAATTAGCGGCAAACTGACTATTTTTTCCAACCAGCAAAAAAGCATGGGGAATTTTTTTATCACGAAAGCTTTTTGAAAGAATCTGATAAAAAATGGGTTGTTGATTTTTAAATTGATTTTCTAAGCTCATAAAACCTCTCTTATCTTCTCTACAACTTGAGATAAAACTGATTCTATATCTTGGCTAGCATCAACCTTCACTATACGATCACTGAACTGATCACACAAATAAAGATATCCATCATAAACTTTTTGATGAAACTCAATAGCCTCTAAGTCAAGTCTATTGACTTCTCTATCCTTATCACTATAAACCCTTTTCAACCCTACTTCTGGTAAGACATCAAAGAAAATTGTACGCTTTGGTAAAATATTTTCTGTTGCAAATAAGTTCATATCGTAAACTTTATCTATACCTATTCCTCTAGCTATTCCTTGATAAACCATAGAACTGTCAACAAATCTATCACATATAACAATATGCCCTTTTTCCAACGCTGGAATGACTTTCTCAACAAGATGCTGTCTTCGACTTGCAGCATATAGTAGTGCTTCAGTTTTTCTATCCATTTGCGTAAAGCATACATTTGTAATAATATCTCTTATCCTTTCAGCAATTTCAACACCACCAGGTTCTCTTGTTAACGTCACAACATAACCTTCTTTTTCTAATATCTCTTTAACCAATTTAGCGATAGTTGTTTTTCCGCTTCCTTCGCCACCTTCAAAAGTAATAAATACACCAGACATTATGACACCTCATTCCTTACTCTATTATATATAAATTTCACAAAGATATAAAGGATTATTTCATGATAAGATTAGAGAATAAACTTTAATATAATGCATAATATAAATCCTGGAACGTCAAAACAAGCAATCATCAAGAGATTAAAAACATTTATAGCTAATTTTATCTGAGTAATAGTTTCAAAACAATTAAAAATATAAATAGATAAAACTGCTAAAATGAAGTGAATAAAAATCTTTTTGACTATCTTCATAAAAAAACACCTCACTAAATATATGAGATGTTTTACAATTTCTTTCTTCCTTCTAATGATTTTAATAGAGTTAATTCATCAGCATATTCAAGATTACTTCCCATAGGCAATCCATTTGCTATACGCGAAATAGAAATATCATATTGTGATAAAAGTCTTGCTAAAAAGAGTGATGTTGTTTCTCCTTCTCTAGTTGGGTTTGTTGCTATAATAACCTCTTTAACGTTTTCATCAATTCTATCAAACAAAGACATCACATTCAGATCTTCTATTGTTTTTCCATCCATAATAGATACAGTTCCATGTATAACATGATAAAGTCCATTGTATTCTTTTAATTTCTCCATCGCAAAAACATCCCTTGGTGATTCTACAATACAAATTGTAGATTGATCTCTAGAAGTGTCTTTGCATATATCACAAAGTTCATCCTCACAAATATGTCCACATTTTTGACAATACTTCATATTTTTCTTGAGATTTATCAAAGCATCAGATAATCTTTTAACTTGATCTTCGTCCATAGATAAAACATGGTATACCATTCTTTCAGCACCCTTTTTTCCAATACCAGGCAATAACTTAAAGCATTCAACCAATTCTTCAAAACTATAAGGATATTCCATTATAAGAAAGCTGATACATCTACTCCATTAGTAAGTTTATCTAATGTATCTTCCCTTTCCTTAGTAATTTTCTTTATCATCTGATTTAATGTTGCAGCCAATAAATCTTCAATGTCTTCTTTATTTTCATTTTGAAGCAAAGAAGAATCTATAGATAAAGATATAATTTCTAAATTTCCTTTTATTTTGCCTGTAATCATATCATTTTGTGAAACAATTGGATATTCCTTTTCATCTAATTGCTTTTTTGCTTTATTAACCTTTCTTTGCATTTGTTGAGCTTGTTGCATCAATTGTCCAAAATTCATTTTAATCCTCCTTAAATTCTACAATATCCCCAAAGAGTTTGATAGCAAACTCCTGAGCTTCATTTAAATCAACACGATCTAAATCTTGGCAATCTATATGTTTTAATGTTAATTCATGAGCAGCTGGTAATTGACCTTTCTTTTTAAGATCAATAAAATGACTCCTTGTTTGAATCCATTCATCTTGTTGAATAGCAATAAAACGATATTCCTCTCCTAATATTTCATTCAAAAATGAACTCAATTGCTTATAGTTCTTATAATAATTCACTGCATTGACTGCTGGCTGATGTTCAAAAGAAATAATAAGACCTCCCTGACATGCAGCAACTGGTGTCCCATCACATAACATAGAAGCACTTTTTGCTGTATTCAAATTAGCAAGATATCTTCTAATAATTGGCCATCTTTCTTGAACAGTCTGCAAAATTTCTCTTCTTGCTTGGACAAGAATATTCATAATATCAGATAAATCGACCTTAACATCATCGTCGATATCAGATTTCACACTTTCCTCTTTCTCAAAGTCAAATGTTGGAACTTCTTCTTGAATAATATCATCAATATTCTCTACTTCTGTTTCTACAGATTCATTCATTACATCTTCTTGACTAGCAACTTGCTTATGAGATTCTATTTGATTTTGTTGTATAGAAACATAATCAAGATGTTGTACTCTTTCTTCTTTTACCTGATTACACATTTTTAAAATAGCAAGTTCAAAATAAATTGAAGGATTGATAACTTTTGCATATTTATCTGTCGCTTCCATTAGAACATCAATAAATGAAAATGCTTCTTCACATGTTATATATGGAATAATCATATCTAAATAATATTGTGATAAAACAAAGAGAAGTGAAATATCATTTGTATTTCTATAAATAATAACATCTTTTAATATATCAACAATATCTAAAGTCAATCTTTTAATATCAGTTCCATTCATTTTCATATCTTCTAATAAAGATAAAGCTTTTTTCATATCTTTTGTTAGAAGGACTTTAATAAAATCAATTTTATTTTCTAATGAAACAATCCCATAAATATGTTGAACATCTTGTACAGTTAAATGTTGATCATTATATGCTAAACATTGCTCTAATATTGATAAAGCATCTCTCATTCCACCATCAGCAAGCTTTGCAATCATTTCTAAAGCGTCATCATCACAATGCTGATTTTCTTGTTCTATAACTATTTTCATACGATTGATAATATCTTGTAAGCTAAGCTTTATAAAGTCAAATCTCTGACACCTTGAAATGATTGTTGCCAAAATTTTATGTGGCTCTGTTGTTGCAAGAATAAAAACAACATGAGCTGGAGGTTCTTCCAATGTTTTTAATAAAGCATTAAAAGCTTCAGTAGACATCATGTGAACCTCATCAATAATATAGACTTTATACTTTCCCTTTGTTGGGGCATATTTCACTTTTTCAATAAGATTTCTAACTTCATCTACACCATTATTACTCGCAGCATCAATCTCAATGACATCAGGATGTGTGCCTAAAGCAATTTCTCTGCAATTTTCACATTCATCGCATGGCTTAAATTCTTGTGTGCAATTGATTGCCTTAGCAAGTAGCTTCGCAATTGTTGTTTTTCCAGTTCCTCTAGGACCGCAAAATAAATAAGCATGAGCAATTCTATTTTCTTCTACTGCGTGTTTCAATGTTGTAATAATATGTTCTTGTCCTGCAACATCTTCAAATTTTTGAGGACGATAAGCTCTATATAATGTTTTATAAGCCATGATATCAACTCCTTTGTCAATTATACCACATAAAAAGATATCAATAAATGATATCTTTTGACATATAGATTTATTTTTTTGTAAGTGAAAGATAATATTCATAATCTTCATCCCAATCAGCAAAATTAGGATTACCTCTGTGATCAATAAGATCATAATTTTCTTTTAAATAATTACCTAAAAACTTCGTCACCTTCATAGCTCCATTATGGTTCAAATGATTCCCAGCATCACGTGTATCAGTTAGCCAATCAAATCCACTATCATAATCAGAAATATTCATATCAAGAAATGGGACGTTATATTCTTCTGCATATTTTGCAACTGTATTATGCTTTTTATATGTCCAAGAGGTCTTAGAGGGCATACATATAAAGATAACTTTACAATTATTTTTAGATGCAATATCCATAATCATCGGAAGATACTTTTCGGTATAACTGACTATTGGTTCTTCCCCCCAGTGACTTCCCATATAATCATAACCTTCTGTATTTGGTTCAACATCAGTTTTATAAAAATATCCTTTAATCAAAGTTCTCATATTTGCATTTTCTCTTTTTGTATAAGGCTCATCCTTTAATTGATTCCATAACGGTGTTTCTTTAAATAAAGGATAGCATGTTTGATAAACAGTTTTTAAAGCTGTTTCTTTATTATCTTCACCTCGTGTTTCAAAAAAATTATCCATTTCTAATATTAAAACCTTAGGTTTTTGGTATTTAAAGATTTCATCAACCATATAATAAGAGACACACATGTTTTGCTTTCGTTCACTAGCAACGTACGATGTAATACCTGTATCATTCCATAATTGGAGTGGTGTTAAAGCGCTATATAAATCACTACCCCCTACTGCTAAGACATCAATACTTCCTTTTTTGGCATTATCTACAGGTTTTTTCACTTCTTTACTAGGTTTATTAACATTAACAATTGGCTTTTCTGGCTCACCTTTATCAAGAGTTACCATAAAAATAATAACAACAAGCAAAGAAATACATAAAAATATAATACTGAATAATATTTTAGCACGTTTTCTTAATTTTCTTTTTCTTATTTTTACCATTCTTATCAACTCCTAACAAATTTTAGTATAAAAAAGATATCATGAACCGACGTCTTTTCACTGTTGCTTACCTACAAACAAATTATTTTCTCTTATTTTTAAAATAATTTGATAATAAAGAAGAACATTTTTCCTCCAATACACCTTCTGTAACATCAGGATAATGATTGAATTTATGATGTTTTAAATATTTGGAAAGTCCATGCCATCTTTGACCACTTGCCCCATAAACAACACGTTGAATGCGACTTTGTATAATAGCACCACTACACATCATACATGGCTCTAGTGTTGAATAAAGAGTACAATTATCTAAGTGCCATGAATCTAAATTTTGACAGGCTTTCTGTATTGCTAATATTTCTGCATGTGCTGTGACATCTTTCTTATGTTCCTTTTGATTAAAGGCACATGCAATCACCTTATCATCTCTGACAATAACAGCTCCTATTGGAATTTCATCAATATCTAAAGCCTTCATAGCCTCTTGCAATGCAAGTCCCATATATTCCTCATCGCTCATACAATTCATCTCCTTGCAAAAAAAGCCACTACACATAAACGGACATTCTTAATGCTGCTACCTTCCGGTCCTGACATGGTTCGAAGCCGCCTATTGTAATGGCAAAGATTATTATAACATATTTTAAAAACAAATCAATATGCTATTTTATTCTCCCTCATAAATTCTTCATAATCTTTATTCCATTGACTATAAGAAGGATTTTTTCTATGATCAGCAAGATTATAATGATCATCAATATATTTTCCAATATACTTAGTCATTTTTGTTGCTCCATTATAATTTAAATGATTTCCACCATCTCTTGTATCAGTTAACCAATCAAATTCAGTATCATAAGTATTAATATTGAAATCTATAACAGGAACATTAAATTCTTCTCCAAGCTCTTTTATTGTTTTTGATCTTCCTTGAGATCCTGTAGTTGCAGAAGGATACCAAACGAATACAACCTCAGCATTATTTTCTTTTGCTAATTGTATAAACTTCTTTAAATACATTCTAGAAATACGAGTGATATTAGTATTTCTCTTTTTCTCCATATATGAAAATCCTTCTACATTTGGTTCAACATTATCATGATATAAATATCCTTTTGCTCTTATCCTTGTGTTATAAGAATATGTATCTTGATGAAAATCTTCGCTTTTCAAACTTTTCCATCTATCATGATATTCAAATAATGGAAATGAGGATTTCAAAGCAACATTAATAGCAGCGTCAATATCATCAGATTCTTTTTTCGAAAAGAAACTATCTACTTCCATAAAAATAACCTGAGGAGATTGACAAGTTAACACTTCTTTTAGCATAGAATAAGCCCCAAAAACATTTTGATATGGTTCAGAACATACATAAGAAGTATATCCATAATCATGCCACAATTGTAAGGGATTCATAGCACTATATAAATCACTATTTCCTATAAAAAGAGCATCTATTGTTTGAGGGTTTTCACCATAAAAACCCCTTGCATAATCATATCTTATTCCATAAGCCTTACTATTATTTTTAGGAGAAAAGATTGGTGATAAACCTTTTAAAATCAAAACAAAAATTGTTAAAAAGATGACAATCTTAGATATATCTAATATCTGACTGTTTTTCTTCAATTGATTATCCATAAACTCCTCCTAAAACTGTGCATAAATGAAGCTAACTAAATCATATCCATATCCATAAGCTCCAAATATGATAACACTAAAGACTCCAGCAAGATAAAATGCCCAACGAAATACAATATTCCATTTTGCAACACTCTCTCTTATATGAATACCTCTTTCTCTTAATAGTCCAACAACAAAAACAATAATAACACCTATAATAATCACATATATATCATATATATCTAATCCCAAGTTTCCAATTACAGAAAAATCTAAAGAAAAATTATGAAAACAAGATATAAACATTTGCCATGCTGCTGTTAAAGTATCAGCTCTAAAGATTAACATTCCAATATTAACAATAATAACTGTTCTCACTATCTGAAATAGCTGAAAATATTTTGTTTCTTTTTTTATATGTAAAAATTTTGTTATACGAAGGAAAATAGGTTCCATAAACATACCAATAACCATAATAATATAATAATACATACCATACATCACATATTTTATACTTGCTCCATGCCACAAACCATTACACAACCAGACAAAAAGCAATGCAGTTGTTGCTGGTAGTAATTTAGTGAAATATTCTCCACAATGTTCTCTTACATAATGATTAAACTTTTTAAATGGGTTTGACAAAGAAACACTATAAAAAACATAATCTCTTAACCAAGCTCCTAAAGTCATATGCCATCTCGTCCAAAATTCATTAATACTTTTTGAAAAGAAAGGTTGCTTAAAGTTTTCAGGTAAATGAATACTAAAAATCTGAGCACTTCCTCTCACAATATCCATACAGCCAGAAAACTCTGTATATAATTGTATTGTATAAAAAACGATAGCAATGACAACACTTAAACCTGAAAATTGTATATAATCATCAAATACATGATTAACAAGCATATTTGCTCTATCAGCAATGACAATTTTTTTAAACATACCCCAAACAATAAGTTGAGCTCCATGTGTTAAATTCTCATAATGAAAAGAATGTCCTTCATAAAGCTGATGAGCAACCTGATCATATCTTGCAATCGGTCCTTCAACAATTGTTGGAAAAAATGATAAATATAGAGCTACTCTAGCCAAACAATGATCAGCTTTATACTTGCCCCTGTACACATCTATCACATAACTTATCGCCTGCAATGTATAAAATGAAATACCTAAAGGTAAAAAAAGTTTTAAAAAAGGTAATGATTTATGAATATGATGAAATAGTGTTATATTCAAGACATCAGCAAAGAAATTATAATATTTTAAAACAGCTAAGGTTCCTAAATTCACAAATAACATTAATCCAACAACCATCTTCTTTTGCCATATTAATTTTTCTTTAAATACTTTTTTTTGCTCTCTATCTAATACTTTCTTTACACTTTGAAATAAATCATTAATTTTCTCTAGCCATATTGCTCCAAAGTAAACACTCATTGTTGTCATAAGGATAAAAATGATTAACCATAATCGACTTGCAGCAATATAGTAAAGATAACTCATTGATAATAAAACAACCCACTTATATTTTTTAGGAAAAATCGTATATAATAGAAATGTTATTCCTAAAAAAAGTGTTAAATAAACATAAGATGTATAAGCCATAATTATCCTTCATCTTGTAAACGAGTAATTAAAGCATACATAGCATCAACAGATTGAAAGTTTTCAGGTAAAATATCTAAAGGGGTAATCTCAATATCAAATTCATCATTTAACTCAACAGTTAAATTCATCACATCTAAAGAATCTAAAATATGATCTTCAATTAAATTCTTTTCATTTTTAAAATCTACACCTGGCTTTAAACCACTTAAAATATCTAATAATTCTTCCATAATCTTTCTCCTATTCTTCATAATGGCTCTTTAGCCATTTTCTATCAATTTTACCATTTTGATTATAAGGCATGACTTTCTTTTTGACAATAACATTTGGATACATATAATGTGGTATTTTATGGGAAATACCATCCATTATACCTTTATCATCAATTTTACCAGTATATATCAAAACAATTTTATCTTTTATTTCATCATAAATAACAGCACAGTTTTGAATCTTTTCTAAAGAATTGACAGCTGCCTCTATTTCACCTAATTCAATACGATATCCCATATGCTTAATTTGAAAATCCTTACGTGTAATATAAACAAGTTCTCCTCGTTCATTATATTTGACTAAATCTCCTGTTCTATAAATCATCTCAGGATAAGATGTATTTAACGGATTTTGAACAAAGGCCTCTTTTGTTTTTTCCTCATTATTATAATAACCTAAAGCAAGGAAAGAACCTCTTACACATAATTCACCTTCTCTATCATCTAAAACTTCTTGATTATTTTCATCTAATAAGAAAACATCACAGTTTTGACATGCTTTTCCAATTGGTAAAACTTCATCATCTTCAAATTGTCTATCTACTATATAATAAGTGCAAATATCTGTTGTTTCAGTAGGTCCAAAAAGATTGGCAAACATAGCATTTGGTAATTTATCTATCCAATAATTTAATTGCTTTGTAGGCATAACTTCCCCAGCAAATAAAACTTTATCAACATATTTCAAATCAGCATAATTAAGTACCTTTAAATTTGCGACAATACATAATGCTGAAGGAACCCAATAAATTGTATTAATTTTCTTTTTATTCATATATTCAATTAATTGAATTGGAAAAGTAAACAATTTTTTAGGAATAATATGTAACGTAGCCCCTGCAATAATTGTACTATAAACATCAGAAACAGACATACTAAAATAAAATGGTGTTTGACTTCCAAATTGTGTCATTTCATTAATATCAAATGTTTCTTTATACCATGAAGCATAGTTTATGACATTACGATGAGAAACAACTGCACCCTTTGGAACACCTGTAGAGCCAGATGTAAACAATGCATATAATGGATCAGTATCGATCATAGATTGTCTAACAATCATTAATTTTTTTTCATCAATTTCACAATTCATCATATTTTCATACAAATAAACATTATCATGTAAACTTTGTGACAATTCTTTGTGTGATTCATCAGAAATTAATGCAACTGGCTGAAGTGTTTCAAAAATTGTTTCTATACGATCTCTTGGCATTAAGGAATCAATAACGACATAAAAATTCCCACTATAAACAACTCCAAAAAAACATGTTAGACTTTCTACATTTTTATCCATCAAAACTGCAATTGGCTTACGCTTTGTATTTAATTCTAACAATTGAGTTCCCACTTTTTTTGAACATTCTATACATTGCCCATAAGTCATTTCATGATATTCATCACTAAAAGCAATCTTATCAAAATGATTTTGTGCAGAAAATTCTAAATATTCTAAAATATTCTTCATAAGTGTACTCCTTCCTTATATTTATGTTTAGTATTCTAACAGATATATGTGTATAATCTGTGTAAAATATTCTAAAGATTTTCTTAACAAATCTTTTCTTTTCCACCCATATATGGACGTAATGCTTCAGGAATACGAATTGATCCATCTTCATTATAATTATTTTCAATAAAAGCAATAATTGCTCTTGTACTTGCTAAAACTGTATTATTTAAAGTTGCAACATAATATGTTCCTCTTTCTCCCTTTGTACGAATACTTAAACGTCTTGCTTGAGCATCTCCTAAAGTAGAACAAGAACCAACTTCAAAATATTTCTTTTGTCTTGGAGACCATGCTTCAACATCACATGATTTTTCTTTTAAATCAGCCAAATCTCCACTACAACATTCAAGAGTTCTTACAGGAATATCTAAACTTCTAAACAATTCTACTGTATAACTCCACATTTTATCATACCATTCCATAGCATCTTCTGGTTTACATAAGACAACCATCTCTTGTTTTTCAAATTGATGAACTCGATAAATTCCTCTTTCTTCAATACCATGAGCTCCAACTTCTTTTCTAAAACATGGAGAATATGAAGTCATTGTAATTGGTAATTGTTCTTCTTTAATCATTTGGTCTTTGAATTTACCAATCATACTATGTTCACTTGTTCCAATAAGATATAAATCTTCACCTTCAATTTTATACATCATTGCATCCATTTCTTCAAATGACATAACACCAGTAACAACATCACTTCTAATCATAAATGGTGGAATGCAATAAGTAAAACCTTTATCAATCATAAAATCTCTAGCATATGATAACATGGCACTAGATAATCTTGCGATATCACCCATTAAATAATAAAAACCATTTCCACTTGTTCTACCACTCGCATCTTTATCTAAACCACCTAATTTTGTAATAATATCAGCATGATATGGAATTTCATAATCTGGCACAAATGGATCACCATATTTTTGAATTTCAACATTTTCACTATCATCTTTTCCTAATGGAACACTCTCATCAATAAAATTAGGAATTTTCATCATAACTTCTTTTAATTGAGGAGCAAGTTCTATTTCTTTTGCTTCTAATTGTTTTAAAGTTTCAGCCATGTCTCCTACTTTTTTCTTATTTTCTTCAGCTAAATCTTTTTTTCCTTCACGCATAAATTGACCAATTTCTTTTGATAATTTATTACGCATTGCTCTTAATTCACTCGCTTTAGTCAATGTTTCTCTATACTCTTTATCTAAAGCATAAGCTTCATCAACCAAATGCAAACGATCATGCTGAAATTTCTTTCTCATGTTTTCTTTAACTGCTTCTGGATTTTCTCTTAATTTTGCTATATCTATCATATATCTTCTCCTTTACATAAAAATAAAAACACCTCTTTAAAGGGACGAATGTATCGTGGTGCCACCCTATTTCATATCTTTACAGATATCTTTCTATGAGATAACGGATCAGCCGGAAGTCTTTCACTTCTCTCAAAGGTAGATTTCAAAGATTTTCTCTACTGATTTACACCATCCATCAGCTCTCTATAAGATACGTTCTTCTACTTAGCCTTATCATCGATTTAACAAACATGATTATAGCATAACAATATAAAAGTTCAATACAATTTTGCCCATTTTATCAATCTATTTTCCTTATTACAAAAAATCCTTAAAATACACTTTGTATGTACTTTAAAGATTTCTATATCATTATTTAAAATTCAAGAAGTAATTGTTCATCTTGAGAAAAAACTTTTCCTTTTCCAATCACATTTTTTTCATCCAACAAATAAATATCCAGTATTCTATGATCTTCAATCTTTCTTTCAATCTTTAAATCTTCATATTCATATGTATAT
>CATOPA010000051.1 GCA_951801965.1 uncultured Erysipelotrichaceae bacterium
ACTCATCCTATTCAATATGAATAATCACTATATCTCTTAAGCCAATCCTTTTTATCAAAAGAAAAAGAATTGTCCTTTAAAGAACAATTCCCTTAAAATTTTCAGTTACTTCAACTTTATTCTATACAAATACTCTTTTCTTAAGCTTTATTAATGCAACCAAATAATTCCATTTTTTCTTTTACACATTGTTGAATTGCAGCAGCACCTGGTGCTAATAATTTACGAGGGTCAAATCCTTTACCTTCTAAATCTTTACCTGCTTCAATGTATTTACGAGTTGCTTCTTGGAAGTATAATTGACATTCAGTATTAACATTAATTTTAGATACTCCTAATTCAATAGCTTTCTTAATCATATCAGCTGGAATACCTGTTCCACCATGTAATACAAGTGGTAAAGTTCCTGTTTCTTTTTGAATTGCATCTAATGCATCAAAATCCAAACCAGCCCAGTTTTCTGGATATTTCCCATGAATATTTCCAATACCTGCTGCCAAGAAATCAACACCTAAATCTGCAATCATCTTACATTCTTTAGGATCTGCAACTTCTCCTGCTCCTACAACTCCATCTTCTTCTCCACCAATAGAACCAACTTCTGCTTCTACTGATACACCTTTAGAATGGCATAACTCAACGATTTCAGTTGTTTTTTCAATATTTTCTTCAATTCCATAATGAGAACCATCAAACATAATTGATGAGAACCCAGCTTCTAATGCAGCTTTTGCTCCATCATAGCTACCATGATCTAAATGTAATGCAACTGGAACTGTTATTCCTAATGAATCTACCATTGCACTCACCATTGCAGAAACTGTTTTAAATCCAGTCATATATTTTGCAGCTCCTTCAGAAACTCCTAAAATAACTGGTGCTTTTAATTCTTCTGCAGTTAATAAAATTGATTTAGTCCATTCTAAGTTGTTGATATTAAATTGACCAACAGCATAGTGACCTGCTTTTGCTTTATCAAGCATTTCTTTAGCTGAAACTAATCCCATATGTATATCTCCTTTTCAATTTTTTACATATATATCATACACTTTTTTATCAAGAATTTCCATACTTAAGTGATTTTTTCATCAATCAAATACTATTTCAATGTCTGTATAGCTTTTTCTAATTGTTCTAAAGCCTGCTTTAATATGCTTCGTGGACAAGCAACATTAAATCTTTCAAATCCATCTCCACCAGTTCCAAAAATATATCCTTCATCAAGCCACAAATATGCCTTATTTAACATAAAATCTTCTAATTCATCTTTATTCATACCCAATGCTCTCATGTCAACCCAAACAAGATATAATCCTTCTGGAGAAATGACTTTAATTTCTGGTAATCTCTCTTTAAAGAAATCAATCATATATTGAATATTTCCTTGTAAATAGTCTAACAATTCATCTACCCATTGATCTCCATATGTGTAAGCTGCTTCACATGCTTCCAGTCCAAATATATTAGGATCATTGATTCCATTACGTGCTTTTGCTTCAATAAATAACTTTCTTATCTCTTCATTAGCAATAATAATATTAGATGTTTGTAGTGCTGCTAAGTTAAATGTTTTTGATGGAGCAGTACATACTATACTAAAATCCTTAAAAGTTTCTTCAATATTATAGAAAGACTCATGATGATGTTCTCCATAAACAAAGTCCATATGAATTTCATCACTCACCACATAAACTTGATGCTTTTGACAGATTTTTCCTATCTTCATTAATTCATCTTTTTTCCATACTCTTCCTATTGGATTATGTGGATTACATAAAATAAACATCTTGACATCATTTTCAACAATTTTTTGTTCAAACATTTCAAAATCACATGTATAAACATCATCATCAAAACATAATGGACATTCTATAATTTTTCTTCCATTCAATTCAATAGATGCATCAAAAGGATAATAAACTGGCTTCATGATCATAATTTTATCATTTTCTTTTGTAAGAGCTTGAATAGCTAATCTGAGTGCTGTAACAACACCAGGTGTTGTTACAATCCATTCCTTATCAATATCAAAATGATGTCGTCTTTTCATCCATCCTATCACAGATTGGTAATAACTTTCTGTTGGTGCAGCATAGCCAAATATTCCATGTTTTGCTCTTTTAACTAAAGCCTCTTTAATTTCTGGCAATGTCTCAAAATCCATATCAGCAACCCACATAGGTATAATACGTGAATCCTGTGCCTTTTCTCTATCATATTTTATACTGTTTGTTTGTCTTCTTTCAATGACTTTATCAAAATCATACATTTTTCTCTCCCTCTTTTCTCTATGATTATAGCACATATCATTATTCATTATCAAAAGAATATTTCTTTATTCCCTAACTTGTCCATTTCCATATATCTTATATTGAAATGATGTCATTTCTAGCAAAGATAAAGGCCCTCTTGCATGAAGCTTCTGTGTACTGATGCCAAGTTCTACGCCAAAACCAAATTCTCCCCCATCACTAAATCGTGTAGAAGCATTGTGATAAACACAAGCTGAATCTAAAGAACTCATAAAAATTTGAGCTGTTTCTTTATTTTCAGTAATAATAGATTCTGAATGCTTTGTTGAATACTGATAAATATGTTCAATAGCCTCTTGTAATGAATCAACAACTTTTATAGAAACAATGTAATCATCATACTCTGTTGCATAATCTTTCTCAGTAGCAAGGGTACAAGGAATAATCTTTTTTGTATATTCATCTCCACGTATATCTACTTTTTCATGAAATGCACTATATAATAATTTTAAGTACTTTTCAGCAATGTCTTTATGCACAAGTATTGTTTCAATAGCATTACAGACAGACGGTCTTTGTATTTTTGCATTTATACTAATATCAATAGCCTTTTGAAAATCAGCCTCTTTATCAATATACAAATGACAATTTCCAGCTCCTGTTTCTATAACAGGCACTGTCGCATTTTTAACAACATAATCAATCAATCCTTTTCCACCCCTAGGTACAAGAACATCAACATAATCATGTGCTGTCATCAATTGTAACACTATGGAGCGATCCATATTCTCTATCAAGTTAATCGTTCCTATAGGAAGAATATCCTTTATAGCTTCATTCATTATTTTTACAAGCATACAATTAGAATGAATTGCTTCTTTCCCACCTTTTAAAACACAAACATTAGAAGATTTAATACAAAGTGATGCAATATCTACCGTTACATTTGGTCTTGATTCATAAATAATACCAAAAACACCAATAGGGACTCTGACTTGCTGAATAATTAATCCATTTGGCCTTTGTATTTCTCTTATCAATGTTCCCACAGGATCTTCTAAAGTTGTAAGCATAAGTACATCTTTTGCCATCTTTTGTATTCTTTCTTCATTTAATAACAGTCTATCAATCATGGCATCACTCATATGATTTTGTAAAGCCTGATTTCTATCCATAAGATTTGCTTGAATAATATCATCTTGATGTTCTATTAAAGCCTCTGATATTCTTTTTAAAGCTTTATTTTTCATTTGAGTATTCACTTGCATCATCTTTCGACTTGCTTGTTTTGCTTGTTTCAATAAATCCTCTAATACTTTATCCATAAAAATCCTCCTGCTTATCAAATAATAACCATATTATTTGCATGAATCACTTCATCATAATCTTTATAATGTAATATCTTTTCAATATCTGAAGACTTATATCCCATAATCAGTCTTATTTCATCACTTGCATAATTACTTATTCCTTTTGCAATCAATTCATTGTTTCTATTCACAACATCAACAACTTGTCCCATCAAAAAGTGTCCTTCAATATCAATAATTCCTTTTGGTAGTAAACTCTTTCTATATAATTTTAAAGCATCTGCTGCACCATCATCAACAATAACTTTACCTTTTGCATGTGCTCGATAAACAATCCAATGAGCCTTGGCACAAAAATGTTTTCCACCATGTCCATTAAACCATGTTCCATTTTCATTTTCATTAAAAATATTAAGTAAATATTGCTCATGTTGTCCATTCACAATGACTAAATGACTTCCATAATCATTAACGATCTTTGCAGCTTTTAATTTCGTAATCATACCGCCAGTGCCTAACTGAGATGCAGATTCTTTCGCCATATTCATAATATCATCAGTCACTTCTTCAACATATTTAAGTAAACGGGCATTTTTATTCATATGTGGATTATCATCATATAGTCCATCAATATCACTCACAAGAACTAATAAATCAGCCTCAACAACCGGAACCAACAAAGCTGCAAGTGTATCATTATCTCCCACTTTAATTTCTTCTACTGCCAAAGCGTCATTCTCGTTAACAATAGGAATAACCCCATAATCCATTAAAGCAGACATTGTATGTGATAAATTCATCAATCTTTTTCTATCATCAAAATCACCATGATTCAATAAAATCTGAGCACATTTTAAATGCACCAATTGAAAAATTTCTTCATAAATCTGCATCAATTGAGCTTGTCCAATAGCCGCTAAGGCTTGCTTTTGAGGAATTGTTTTTGGTTTTTCACTTAAATTCAATTCTCCCATTCCAGAAGCAATAGCCCCAGAAGAGACAAGAATAAGAGAATAACCCTGCTTTTTTAGTTGTGAAATTTGTAAGACTAACTGTAATATCTTTTCCTTTTCAATTTTTCCATTGTTATCACACAATGAAGAAGAACCCACTTTCACAATAATTCTTTTTATATTATCTAAGTTTCTCATACACTTTCCTCGCTCATTTCTTTATAAAATAAGTATTTTGCTATTTCAAACCTTCCTTTGACAATATCAATATAAATCAAAAGAGAATACACAAAACAAAACAACATCAATATATCATTAACTCTTCCAATGACAATAATAATTGTTCCTGTAAGAAACCAATATGCTATATTCCTTATAAAATATGAAAAATATAACTTTATACAATCAATGATATGTCCTTTCATCAATTGAAAAGAATACTGAATACATTCACTCCAAGAAAAATCCTCAGATTGCATAATATAAGGAACTGGCATTAAAAAAGCACTTAATAATAAATAAACACTTGTACATACTATAATATTGAAAACAACCCAGCCACTTTTAAAAAATAATGCCATGATTGCAAAATCTGGTATAAATAAATCCATTTGTATAAACATTTCTCCTAAAAAAGAGAACCACTCTACAGAAAATTCAGGTGAATAATGATAAAACTTCAATAAAAGTGGTAATGCAAATAATAATGTGACAAAAAAGATGACAAACTTTCTCATAAAATAGGCAGGCAAAACTCTTGCAAAATCAAAAATTCCTATCATAGAATCATGATAATCAAGTTGAGGATGCTCTTCATCAACTAGCTTCATGGCACATTTTACATAACCATGTCCAATTGGTGATAAAAACAAGGAAACAAAGAAAGAAAACAAACCACTTTGTAGATATTGTGCTAATAATGTTATATAACCAACATAAAAAAACTGTGGTATTATTTGAGATTTGTATTTGATATATAAGCTATTTGCTTTTCTTTTTATTTTTGTTATATCCATAGTCATCCTCCTTTTGCCATTATTATACACAAGATGAAATCAAAAGTAAAAACTTTAATGAAAAAGAAAATGGCTGATAAATCAGCCACTTTACTTACCTTTGTTCATAATTTCTTTTAAAGTCATTTGAATAAAATCATCTAAAGATACTGTTGTTTGTTTTTGTTCACCAAATTGACGATAAGTTACAGTTCTTTCATCTCTTTCCTTATCACCTAAAACCAATTGATAAGGAATCTTTTTCATTTGTGCTTCTCTAATACGATATCCCAATTTTTCTTCACGATCATCAAGTTCTACACGAATACCTTTACTTTCTAACAATGTATAAACTTCTTTTGCATAATCTAAATGATATTCATTTTTAACTGGTATGACTTTGACTTGTACTGGGGCTAACCATAATGGGAATGCTCCTGCATAGTTTTCAATTAAAATACCTATAAATCTTTCAAGTGATCCAAAACAAGCTCTATGAATCATAATAGGAGTTACTTTTTCTCCATGAGAATCAACATAAGTACAGTTGAAACGTCCTGGCAATTGCATATCCAATTGAATAGTTCCACATTGCCAAATACGACCTAAACTATCAGTTAATTTAAAATCTAATTTAGGACCATAGAATGCTCCATCACCTGGATTAATTGTTAATTCATGTCCAGTTGCAAGGCAAGCTTCTTCTAAAGCTTGTTCAGCTTCATTCCATACTTCAATTTCACCAATGAAATCATCTGGTCTTGTAGATAATTCAATTCTATAATCTAATCCAAATACTGAATAAACTTCATCATACAATCTTAAAATATTACTAATTTCTTCTTTGATCTGATCAGGGCGAATAAATGTATGAGCGTCATCTTGTGTAAAACCTCTAACCCTAAATAAACCATTTAATGCTCCACTTGCTTCAGCACGATGAACATGCCCTAATTCAGCATAACGAAGAGGTAAATCTTTATAAGAATGTAATCCGTTTTTATAAACAAGAATAGCTCCTGGACAATTCATTGGCTTAATAGCATATTCTGATTCTTCAATGTTTGTTGTAAACATATCTTCTTTATAATGATCCCAATGACCTGAAGTTTCCCACAATTCACGTGATAACATAATAGGTGTATCAATGACTTGATATCCATTTTTCTTATGAAGATCTAACCAAAAATCTTCTAAAGTACGTCTTAATGTATATCCATTTGGTAAAAAGAAAGGCAATCCTTGTCCAAAATCAGATAACATAAAGAGTCCCATATCTTTTCCAATTTTTTTATGATCTCTTTTCTTTGCTTCTTCTAAAAGATGAATATGTTCTTCTAATTCTTCAGCTGTTGGTAAGCAAAAACCATAAATACGTTGTAAAACCTTATTATTCTTATCACCTTTCCAATAAGCTCCAGAATGTTTTGATAATTTAAAGTTTTTACATTGTTTCACTGTATCAACATGAGGTCCTCTACATAAATCAACAAAATCCCCCTGTCTATAACAAGTAATATGTCCATCTTCTAATCCTGAAATTAAATCTAACTTATAAGGATCACTTGCAAACATTTCTAATGCTTCTTCTTTAGAAATTTCTTCTCTCACAATACGTTTTCCATCCTTACAAATTTTTTTCATCTCTTTTTCAATTTTAGCAATATCCTCATCTTTAATGACATCATCACCTAAGTCAACATCATAATAGAATCCTTCACTTACTACAGGTCCAACCCAAAATTGAGCATGAGGATACAAGTGCTTAATAGCTTGTGCCATAACATGTGCACAAGAATGATTTAAAGTGTTCAAAGCTTCTTCATTTTTAAAATCTCTCATTTTTCTCTCTCCTTATTTTATCCAAAATCTTAAACTGACCTTGTTATCAACTTTTAATTTATTTTCCAAAATACCACCACATTTTTCAATAGTCTTACGTGATCCGATATTATTTTCATCACAGGTGACAAGAATCTCCCCTATACCAAGTTCATGACATTTTTCTATCGCAAACATAAGTATCTTGGTTGCTATTCCTTGACGTCTATAACTTGGTAAAACACTATAACCAACATGACCACCAATTTTTAAAAGAGATTCATTTAATTCATGCCTTATATTGACAACACCAACTATATAATCCCCTTCAATAAGAAAGTAGGTCGTAGAAGGTACATAGCCTTCAGGGAGGCACTTACCTTCACGATAATTTTCTGAAATTTTAACCCATTCCTCAAAATCATCATATCCACTACATCCACCATCTCCATGAATAAATGTCTCATGATGATAATGAAACTCCTCTTTATAAGCTTGAAACATCTCTTTATGCTTTCGTTGTGGCAACTCAAATATCATCATGATCCCTCCTTAACAAAAAGAGATTTCATCCAAAGGACGAAATCTCGTGGTACCACCTTATTTTATTATCATATGATAATCTTTAAATCCTTAACGCGGAAAACGACATTCTCTTTCGAGTGTAGCTATTAGGGAGTACTCTTATAAGTATTGAAAAACTTTCACCAGCCGTTTTCTCTCTTGACAATAGAATTATAAGAACATGTCCTAAATCTTTGCTTGTAATACAATTCTACACCAAACCTCTTTTTTGTCAAGCTATTTATGAAAAAAGGAGTCGTCTATTGACCCCCCCCCCGCCTGTTTTTTTGACTCATTTATAAGTTCTTCTTTTTTTACTTCATAATATTGTACAATCATTCCAGCACCATAAACAACTAAAGAAATCAAAAACGATACAAAACATGACCATAAAAGCATGATAATAGACTGTACTCCCATGATTTTCCCAGTACTTAAATATGAAGTTTCCACAGCAACAGAGTAAAAGTCTTTTATAATATTGACCAAAAAAAGAGCATATGCACTTTTCTTAATTAAATCTGAGATACTTTTCATATCCTTTCTTCACCTCATCCCTTCATTGTTTTGTAGTTCATAGTATTCAACAATTTTTCCAAAACCATATACAATTAAAGAAATCACTAAATTCATCATGAGTGTATGTGAGGTGTATACCATGCTATGCAACAGAACCTCAACATGCTCTCCCAAAGATACATACTGAACAAAGGCATGATATATTGTTATCAAAGAAATTCCAAAGAAATATATACAAGCACTTATTTTAATTTTTTGTGATACATTCTTAAACATTATATCTCCCTCCTTGCATAGCATATCATAAACTTATGAAAAAAATATGAAATTTTATTTTTATTATATTAAAAAGTCAATAAATAAAACAATAGACATAGAAAAAAAGAGTATAATCTATTTATTCTATAGATCATACTTTTTATTACTTTCCATATTTTTCTTGATCTTGTTGAATATTTCCTTCAAATTGTAAAGATTTTTCTGTATATTGCATAATCTCAAATTTATTTCCATCAGGATCATGAACCCACATTTGCCAAGTTTCAGATTGTCCTTTATTTGGTTCAATATCAATATCCACACCAGCTTTCACCAATTCTTCTCTAGCTTCAAAAATATCATCAACCATCAAAGCAAAATGTGAATAACCCAAATGCGTATTTGGCTGTATATACTCTTTTTGACCATCAGCTTTAGGGAATAATTCTAAATATTGTCCTGGTGCTAATTCAATAAAAATATAAGCAATATCATGTGGTCTTGTTTCAGCACGTTTTGCCCATTCACCTCTACTTGCTTGTCCTTTATAAGCTTCATAACGCATAATAATTTTAGCTTTTAATCCTAATTTATTTTCATAAAAATCTCTCATTGCATCCATTTGATCTGTATAAAAAGAAAGATGCATCACTTCATTAAATTTCATTGCTATCGCCTCCTATCATTATTTTAAAAAAGTCTCTTCTTTATTCAATATAAAACAGTCATTTTGAAATACAATTTCACAAAAAAAGCTTCTTAATGAAATTTAATTTCAAAAACGATTTTATATACTTATTCTCATACTATAATAAAAACTCTTAATCAATCATAATGATAAATCAAGAGCTTAATAAGAATTATTGGTAGTCCGTAGGGGGTTCGAACCCCTGAATGCATGGATGAGAACCATGTGTGTTGACCACTTCACCAACGGACCATGTAATATAAGTATACCACGCTTTTTTGATGTGTAAAGAGTTTTTTTATAAACACCCATTACACAGCTCTCTTTTTATAAAATATTTATAGAAATTAAACTCTGTCTTTCCATTATTTTCAACTTAAAAGCGTATAAATTTTGGATGAGTCATAACCTATGCCCAGTTGTTAATTCTTAGTATTAAAACTTTTAACTATAAATAAAAAGTGGAGCAATTCTACTCCACAATTCAATGAAATCATTAGATATTAAGTTCAAATACTTTTAAAACATATTCAATTTTATCTTATATTCCAATACAAAATAATCTTCATTTTATTAGTTCTCAATCCACTTTATTTCATCACTCTTCTTTATCTATCTTTTGACTTCTCATATACTTTTCTATCATTATAGTAACTCCTGTTAATATCAACATTGATACTATCACTACAATATTTGTTTTATCCCCTGTCTGTATAGATTTATCTGGATTATCTTCTGGTTTCTCTGGATATCCCTTATCCCCTGGTTTTGGTTTATCCGATTCCTGTTTATCCTCTGGTTTTGGATCTTCTTTATCCTCAGCCCCTGGATGTTCTGGCTCTTCTTTATCTTCAGTATCTGGTTCTTCTTTTTGTGGTTCTATCTTATTTTTTACTTCTACTTGAATTAACTCATTCCAGCTAATTTCTCCTTCAAATTCTCTACCCTTGATAAAATCTGTTTTCTCTTTATTATTATCAGCAACCATAACTCTTCCACTGGTTTCATAATCTTCATATTCTTCCTCAATAACATGAAATTTTGTACCTATTGGCAGCTTATCAATAATCACTTCCTCTCCGTCTTTTATCTCTATTCTCTCTCCAGATTGAATTTCTTTCTTATCCCCTATAACTTCACCTGTATCACTTTTATACATCTGATAAGGATATTTACCTTCTAATACTCGTCCATCTTTTATAAAATTAACTTGGAAACTAAATAAAGTCTCTGGATTAAATTCAACTCCATTTGGATTTTCTACTTTTTTACTTATTGCAAGTGTTCCTGACTTTGATTCATTTTCTACCTCAAAAACAAGTTCTTCTCCATTTTCATCTCTGCTTTCAAAAGTTGCTGTTACCTTTGTATTCTTATATCTCTTTATTGTCATTTCTTTAATCTTTTTCAGCGCTTCCTCTTGACTTGTGAATACCTCTGAACCATCTTTTCCATCTTCACCTTTTGTCCATTCTACTTTTATATCTCTTAATTGACTGTTTCCTACTTCGTTCACATCTAACTGAATATTTTCTTTAGAATTTCCACTTGCGATATAGGCTCCATTCTCTAATTTCTCTAGTTCTCTATCTCCTGTTCCATTATTCACTGTTATTGGATTTGGAGTGTTGCTTGTTATTTGAATAGAACTTCCATCAGTTACAGTAAATTCTTTCTTCTGTGCTTCTCTTTCCTCAGAAGTCAATTCCTTATATCCCTCTGGTTCTTTTGTTTCTTTGACAACATAATGGCCTGGTTCCAATTCATCAAAGACGGCCAAACCATTTTCATCTGTGACTTTGACTGTTTTTATTTGTTCAAGTCCATTTTCATCTTTCTGGTATAGGGTAAATTCTGCATTTGACAGTCCATTTCTTTCAACCTTATCAACTTTAGATACAGTCACTTTTCCTTTTGTTTGTGATTCTGCTGTGACTTTTGTATACAGTTGAATATTAAATACTTTATCCCACTTAAATGTTGTACTTTGTTCTGTTATTAAATTATTTCCTTCACTAGCTGTCATATAAACCATTCTAAGTCCAGTTGGAATAATGACAAGGACTGTTCCAGTCTTTTTTACTGTTCCTTCTAATAAAATAGGTCCAACTGGCTGACTTGCATACTTATTAACAACTTTTAGTTCTGACTCATCAATATCACCTTCTATATATAAATTAACTCCTCTTCCACTGAGTATTGCTGGTTTATTATTACAAAAAATAGGTGCTTCAAATTCAGGTATACTGATTCCCCTTGATACATCATCTTCTAATAAATCTGATAACCACTCCTCTCCTAAGGAAATATCAGTTAATGTAAAATAGCTTTCATCTAGCAAAGTGATTCTTCCACCCATATGAGTAGGATAATGAAAAATAGAATTTTTACTCACTTTTATTTCGGTATTTCTTCCATAACTTCCAAAATATAATGCAAATTTATCACTCCACAACTCACTTTCATCTATTTCTCCTACAGACAATGGCATTAAACTTTCAATATGATTACTGCTTACATCTATGAGACTAGCTTGACGCAATAGCCTGATTCCATCAATCTCTTCTATTTGTTGATTCGAAGCATTAATATCCCCCGCAAAATAAGCTAAGATACACTCTATTCCTTCAATTCCTTCTTTCTCTCCTGCTTCTTTTATTTCCCTGGATGATGCTAGTCTTTCTTTTTTCGCTTCAACAATAGTAAAGTTATTAGCATCTGCATGAATAGAATCATAAATAGCCTTTGCAAAATTAGCATCTTTCACTCCTGCTTTTTGAATATTTTCAATTGAAAAATCAACACCAAGTTCTATTTCTAATTGCCCCAAAGTTGATGCATCTTTTTCTATTGGAGTTTTCACTTCCTCTGCATATGCCATTGGCATAGCTATACCAATTATCATTATGATAGCTAAACATACTCTACTTATTCTTCTCCATAATGATGCTTTCTTTTTTGACAAAATTGTTTTTCTCCCAAAATATTTTTTCATATTTATATTTCCCTCGCTTTCTATGAAAAAATAATGATAGTCTATCTTTTGATAGTATATCATTCTTATTTCATCTAATTATATAGCAC
>CATOPA010000052.1 GCA_951801965.1 uncultured Erysipelotrichaceae bacterium
TGATGATCCTATTTTCTGGAATGCCTTCCTTTTTTATTGAAAGATTTGTTATAAAAGAAGGAAGTGTTGATGCTTTGATAATTTCTTGAAATGTTGTTCTTTCATTTTGTATTAAAAAAGTTGTTTGTTTCATTGTTTGAATATGCATATGATACCAAAAACCAATATGTGCATAAAGTAACATTGTTTCACCCTTAAGATCACTAAAAGTCACACTTTGTTTTTCTTTAAGACGATGAGTAGAAGGTAAAGAAAGATAAAGATCTTCTTTAATGTAAGGAATACATAGAATATTTTCATCTTTGATTTCAAAAGAAGTGATAATACAATCTATCTCTTGGTCTTTTAAATTTTGAACAAGATATTCTTGATCAGCAATTTTTGATTGAAATAATAAAGATGGATAAATCTTTTTAATAAGTTCTTCAATATTCCATAATGGTGCAGGAGCACAAGAAAAAAGAGAAAGAGAATGCATTGATTTATCAAATTTTTGAACATTTTCTATCATCTTATCCATATCTTTTAATATCTTTTTGGCATGTTTGACAACGAGTTCACCATTCTGGTTTAAGACAATTTTGTTTTTATAATGATCAAAAAGTTGAACTTGTAAGTCTTCTTCTAAGCGTTGCATAGAACGACTCAATGCTGGTTGTGAGATAAAAAGTTTTTGAGCAGCGTTAGAAAGTGTTTTGTTTTCAGCTATACAAATCAGTTGTTTGAGTTGATTAAATTCTATCATACGATCACCCCGCTAAGTATTTTCATTATAGCACATTTTTTAGTTCATATTATACCATTTTAAAAATAGCTTATTAAAAGTAAAATTATTATATGAGTTATAATAGATGATTGAGAGGTATGACTTTTAGTTAAAAGATTTTATAGTTATAGCATAATATTCATGAAATCGACAATAATACACTTGAATCAATACTTTTCGTCAATTATAATATATGCAAGGAGGGATTTGTGATGAATAAATGGATAAGTGTTCTCATGCCCTATATCATAGCTATATGTGTGATAGGGTTAGGTTATATAGGTCAAACAGAAATCAAGATTATAGAAGTAGCAATTGTTGGATTATTGACAGGATGTTGGTTTTTCAATTTAGAAAAAACAGAAGGTACAAAAATTGTAAATATTTTTATGGCTTTAAGTGTATGTTTGTTTTTTGGACTTGTTATAGCAAATGATTTATTTTTACATATTGATTTATTATCACAATTTCAATTGCTTTTTGTTTATTTAGGAACAAATGAGATTATTGGATTATATAGAGTTCATAAAAATAAGCCTTATCAAGGAATGACATATAAATATTCTTATAAGAATAGAAGAAAAAGATACTTTTAAAGTATCTTTTTAAAATTCTACACCTTGACTAATATGTAAATAATATACAATTGCATGAACATCTTGATGATACATGTCCTTTAAAACCTTTTGATAATAATTTAATTGAACATAGTGTTTATCAATAAGTGCTTGTGTTGTATTTTTGTTTGAAATTCTATCTGTTTTATAATCAAGAACATAAATCTCATCATTATAAATAAAGACCAAATCAAAAATCCCATGAATCACTTGGTCAAGAGATTGATCATAATAAGAAAATGGTTTTTCTTTATAAATATGAGATGACTCAGCAATCATTTGATAATAAGGACTTTCTATAAACTTTTGAAGTTTGTCTTTGTACTCATATAAAGTTTCTTTTTCATTTTCATCACAAAGTTTTTCATCATATAACTGTTGAATCAGCGTTTCTACATGATCTTGCTGGAAAGTTAAGTAACTCATAAATAGATGAACTAATGTCCCTTTACTTGTTGCATTCATGATAGGATCTTCCTCTTGAGGAGATAAAGATAAATAGTGGTCATCAGCAATTTTTTGAAGTGTTGTGACTGCTAAGCTTTTTTCTTTTTTGATATCATAAGGATAAACAAATTGTCTATAATTTTCTTGTAATTGTCCATCTATAACAAGAGGCTGCTTTTCAATGCTTGGAATATTCTCTTGTATATCTTGATCGTTTGTTAAAAATAATGAAAACATTGCATGTTCCGTAGAATCAAAGGTCATTCTTTGTTCAAAGTGATACTCTTTTAATAATAATGCTCTCTCTTTAAGTTCATCTATGGAAAGACATTGCTCAATAATATCTTGATGTCTTAAAATTGTGGCAAGAATCCAAGAAAGATAATTATTTGTTTTACGTAGACGATGATATAGAAGAATAGAATTTCCTTTATGATGAGGAATATCAGGGTCTTCATTAATAAGGAGTTTCTCTTGTATATCAACAATTTCATCAATGGACTTCATCACACCTGTAAGAATTAGCTTTTGTGAAGCACGTGTTAAGGCAACATATAAAATACGCATTTCTTCATTAACAGATTCATCTAATTGATGACAGGCAATGATGTCACGATAGCTGTTTTCATATTCAGCAATAACATTGCTGAGAGTTTCACCAGATTGAAAAATTCTTGGTTTTAAAGCAAAACCTAATTTTTTATCAATCATAATTTTTTCTTTACTATCTTGCATATTAAATTGCTTATGCATTTGACTAACAAAAACAATTGGAAATTCTAGACCTTTTGATTTATGAATGGTCATAAATTCAACAGCATCATGACTATAAGAAACTTGTGCAGGAGCAATATCTGCTGCTTGCATAAGTTCTTCTAATAAATCACTTAAATATGGTGTTTGTTCTTGTTTTTGTTTGATGACTTCTAAAAGCAAATCAAGATTTGCTTTTCTTTGTTCACCATTGACTAAATGAGTCACAAAAAGAGGATATTCTGTGACTTCATATATCTTTTTTAATAAGTCATAAGGTGAATGTTCTTTAGCATATTGACATAGCATTTCAAAATTCTCTAAAAATGAAATGATTTTTTTATCTTGAGATAATAATAGGCAATCATATAATGATTGTTCTTTATGATCGACTCGTATTTTAGCAATGCTATTCATGTCAATAGAACTGATAGAATAAGGTTGTCTTAGTATACTCATCAATGAAATATCATCATATTTGTTATTGATAGCTTTTAAGAATGCTATCATATTTTCTATTTCATTTGCATTCATAAAACCTTGTGATAAGACAATATGATTAGGTATGTGATAAGCATCAAAAACTTTTTTAAATGTTAAAAAGGCAGTTGTTGAACGCATTAAAACAACAATATCACTATAATGAATAGGTTGATGATTGATTTTCATCTCTTTTTTTAATTGTACAATTCTTTGAGCAACCATATGCGCTTCATATTGATCTTTTTCTAAAGGAGAATGAGGATCATAAATATCTATCATCACTTCAGTTGTGAGTTCATTTTGTTGAAAAAATCTTTTTCTCGCTTCATCTTTTTTATTATTTTCTTTTCCAACATAATCATAATTTAATCTTGCACTTTCATCAAAATAATATTCTAAGCCACCAACTTCACTATCCATGATTTGATTAAAAATATAATTAATAGAATCTAAAACAATCTTTGAAGATCTATAATTAAAAACCAAATCAATACGTCTTGTTTGTGATTGTTCACAGTCCTGATCAGTTAATGAGAAAGAGTTATATTTTTCAATAAAAATCTGTGGATCTGCTTGACGAAATCTATAAATACTTTGTTTCATATCACCAACCATAAAGAGAGGTATAGATGGTTTTTGATATTGTGATATTTTTTGAATCAATGATTCTTGTATTTGGTTTGTATCTTGATATTCATCTATCATGATTTCTTTTAAACGATGATACAAAATATCAACAATGCCATATTGTGGTTCTAAAAGTTGATGTGTATATCTTTCTAAATCAGAAAAGTCTAATTGATTTAATTCTCTTTTCTTTGCTTGATAAGCCATTTGGAATTGATAAAGTAGATTTCCTTGAGAGAGAATCATATCAAGGGCTTGATAGCTTATTTTTTGCTTTTGTATAAAGTTTTGTGGATCTTCATCTAAATACTTTTCTATAGCTTTTTTATATGATGCAAGAATATTCGCCTTCATTTTATTAAAGTCTTTCTTATATTCTGGATCAATATCTTTCCATGACATTGTGTATGCTTTTTCTACAGGTATATTCACAATATGTACAAGTCTCTCATAAGAAATATCTTGTTTCAATAATTTTAATCTTTCCTCTAAATAATCATAGTATGCATCAAAAGGTATAGGTAATAATTGATTCTTTTCAGATTGGTCATCTGGCCTGTCATAAAAATGAGTGAGTTGATGTTTTTCACAATAGTGCTTTAATTCTATGAGTTTATGTAATGCAAGTAATGTTTCCTGATAAAAAATATCTTTTAAATAAGGAAAAAGAGGCCATTCTTCTAAATGTTCAGATAAATTTTCGTAATACATTTCTTTCATATGATCCACATAAGAATAAAAATGATCAATAGAGTGAGATAACTCATCAATAGAAAGTAATATGTTTTCAAAGTCCTCTAAAGAATATCCAGGAAAATAAAGTGATAAAAATGATTGAATTTCTTCGTTTTGAATCCATTTTTCTAGACACTCTTGAAGAACTTCTTTTTTAATAGAACTTGGATCACTATTGATTTCAAAGCCAGGCATAACGCCTACAAGATAACCATATTTCATTAAAAGCAGATTACAAAATCCATGAAAATTGGTAATGTAAGCATGTGGAAGATTGAAAATCTGTTTTTCTAGATGTTCTTTTAAATCTGCATCAATAGGAGAAGAAACAAGTTCATTTAATTCTTCTGAAAGTCTTTGCTTCATCTCATTTCCTGCAGCTTGAGTAAAAGTTACAACAAGAAAATCAAAAATATCATATCCTTCTTTTAATAGTTCAACAATACGACTGACAAGTATTTTTGTTTTTCCACTTCCAGCAGGAGCACTGACAAGAATAGAAGCATGTCTTTGTTGAATAGCTTTCAATTGTCCTTCGTTAAATGGCATCGTCTTGTCCTCCTAATATATCTTTAATGTCTAATAGTTCTACTTTTTGATAATCGTTATAAAAAATATCGAAATTACAAATAGAATGGTAAGAACAGTAATGACAAGGATTAACAAGTGTATGTGTTGCTTTATCATCACTGCCTTTTGGCATAATTGCAATGTGACCTTGACTGAGTTGTAAATACAGTTCATAAATATGCTTTTCTATCTTTTCTAAAAGATGATCAAGTTGTTCTTGAGTGAAAAGGTGACCAGTATATTCATCTCTTGTCTTGACATATCTTATTGGAATAATATCTGATTTTTTATCAAAATGTGGGTCAATAGCATGAATGCTTTCATGATGTTCATCATCAATAATATATCCTTGGAAACAATATTCTTTATAAAAGTCATTTTCATCAATTTTTTTCTTTGTGTCTTGTAATGATGATAACAGACGTTTTTTTGTATTGAAGTAAAGTACTGCGCCAGGATTTTTTTGATAAGTTTCAGTTACCATTTTTAAATATAATAACATTTGTATATTGAAGCCTTGCACAGCAAGATTTAAGTCAATATCTTTATCACTTGATTTATAATCTATAATCATCATTTTTTCTTTAAAAACATCAATACGATCAACAAATCCTTTAAAGTCTATATCAGCAATTTTTCCATTAATCTTTTTTTCTTTTGCATAAACTTGATATTCAGAAATATCAAGCTGTCTTTTTAAAACAGTTAGAGTGATTTTTAAATCTTCTTTTAATTGTTTGATAAAATATTGATTCACATAAGATGAATTGATTTTTTTTAAAAGTGATTCATCTTTTTGAATATATTCATCAACAAGTGTGTGAATATCATAATTATCACTATCTACACATATTGAAAGAACATAATGAATCAAACTTCCTAGCTCATTAGGCTTTAACAGATGATCAAAAGAAGGATATAATCCTAATCCATATTGTATAAAATATAAAAAAGGACACTTGTTATAGGTTTCAATTTGACTTACAGAAAGCGTAGAAGAATATAACTGTTCAATGATTTCTTTTGAAAGACTGATAGGTTGATTTTTATTTTCTATGTAATCATGAATGTTTTGATTTAATAGAGGTTTTGTTGAAAGCAAGCCACCTTTTAAGTAATAGTCATCATCCGATAAATATTGAGGCATTGGTAAAGATGACATTTCAAATAAGTTTTCTAATTGTTTTAATAGTGAAGATTTTAAAAGTGTTTCTCCTGATAAAGTTTGTTGACTATATGAAAAAGTTAATGAACAAGAAGGTTGTAGGAGAGCCTTTAAAATATCATTGTTGTGTACTCCTAATCTTTCCATTGTTGTTAATGGTGAGGAAATATGATTTTTTCTTAATAAAGCGATATCTTCATCTAATAAAAGAGAAGTATCTTTTATAGAAAGTGGGAATATAGTTTCATTTAAACCAAGATAAAAAATATGTCTTTTGTTTATATGTCTTACTTTTTCGATAGAACAAACATGAATATGATCTTGATTTTTTTGAAATATGACACAATCTTTTGTATAAGTCATTTTAAAGAACTCTTTGAAATCCTCAACAGTCATTTGATGTTTATCACTTGGTAAATCTTTTAGGTAATCAATATAGCTTTTATCTAAATCTAATTGAAGCAGCTGACTAACAATATCCTGCAATGAAGATGCATTTATAGAGTCTAAAGCATGAAGAATGTTTTTATAGCTTTTCTCATACTGACAAGATAAACGACAAGGGATATCATGCAATAGTCCAATGGCATTTAGTTCATTTTCTATGTAAGAAAGATAGTCCATATTTGGATAAACAATGACAAAATCTTGATAGTGTAAGTCTCTTTCTATAATCATTTGAGCGATTGTGTAAACAACAGTTCTTACCTCTTGAAGAGGTGTAGAACATTGAGCAATATAAGCTTTTTGAGAACAATCAGTTTGATTTGTAAATAATGTTGATGTGATATGATTTTTTAAATCAATACTGATAGCATCTTTTGTGAGTGAATGGTAAGGTAAATTCATTAAGCGTTTATCATTTTGATATGTATACAGAACAGTAATATCGCATTTTTGAGCAAAATATTTAATAATATTTTGAACTTTTGTTTGATAAAGATGATCTGCATCTATATAAATGTGTTTCACTGAAAGTTGACATGCATTTGATTCTATAAGGCTTTCTAAAGATAAATATGTATGCTCATCTAATCTTTTGATGAGAGAAGTATAAAGATGCATAAAATCATGAAGTTTATTATTGTATGTATCTGTATATGGGTAGTCTATCTGATAAAGATCATAATCCTTGATTAAAGGAATCAATTGTTTAATTAATGGATAGGGTTGGTGATTATCAAAGCAATGAAAATCTTCATTAAGGACTTCTCTTAAATGATAAACAAGCTCTGTATTGGTAATCACATGTTTGTTTGCTAAATGATTTTCTATTTGACATTGTTTCAAAAAAGAGCGCCAGCTCATGATTTCAATATTGACTAAACAAGGTGTCAATTGAAAGAAAAGCTGTTCAACCATATCTTTATGTTCTGTAATAAAATAATAAGTTTCAAAAGGATTAGATAGGGAATGCTGATAACATTCTTTGACCATTTCTTGTAGTTTGTATGGATAATTCAATCCTTGGATTATTCTCATATCGCTCACCTCTTGACTATTATACACTATTTTTTTAATGGAAGGTATACAAAAATCCCAAGTGTTATTCACTTGAGATTTCACAAGAAAGCTGTTCACATTTTTCTAGCCATGATGTGACACTCGCATCACTTGGCATTCTTAAATCACCACGAGGGGATAAAGCAACACTACCGACTTTAGGACCATCGGGAATACATGTACGTTTGAATTGCTGTGTAAAGAATCTACGATAGAAAAGAGTTAGCCAGTTTTTAATAACTTGTGGCTCATATTTTTGATAAAAAGCATGACAAGCAATACGATAAAGTTTGCTTGGTTCATAATGAAATCTTGCGTGATGATACAAGAAGAAATCATGTAATTCATAAGGACCTACAATATCTTCAGTTTTTTGCACGATTTCGTTGCCTTTTGCTGGTAATAACTCTGGAGATACTGGAGTATCTAGTATATCTTTTAGTATCTCTTCTAATGGTGTCTCTTGATAAAGTGTTGAAACATATTCAACAAGGTATCTCACAAGTGTTTTAGGAACAGATACATTGACAGCATACATACTCATATGATCACCATTATATGTAGACCAGCCTAAAGCAACTTCTGATAAATCTCCAGTTCCAATAACAATAGCATTTTCTTGATTAGCAATGTCCATGAGAACCTGTGTTCTTTCTCTTGCCTGAGAGTTTTCGTAAGTAATGTCATGTACTGATTCATCATGATTGATATCTTTGAAATGCTGTAAAACAGCTTGTGAAATATCAACAGTTAATGATGTAACTTGTAACTCTTCCATCATTTTTAAGGCATTGTTTTTTGTACGTGATGTTGTTCCAAAACAAGGCATTGTTACAGCAATAATGTCATAAGATGGATAACCAAGCTGTTTGTAAGCCATAGAAGCAACTAATAAAGCAAGTGTTGAATCTAATCCACCAGAAATCCCAATCACAACTTTTTTGATATGAGTTGCTTTGAGTCTTTGAATTAATCCATGAATTTGGATATCAAAGACTTCTTTACAACGCATAGCACGTTGCTTGATATCACTAGGAACAAAAGGATAAGGATCATAATAACGCTCTAATGAGAAATCAACATCATCTAATTCAAAAGGAAGATAATGATAATGATCATTATGCGTTGGATATGTAGACATTTCAAGACGTTCGCTGACAATCTTTTCTAAATCCATATCAGCATAGATCAAACTATTTTCATATTGAACTGATTCTTCTAGTAAAACACCATTTTCACCAATAAGATGATGATTACTGAAAACAACATCAGTTGTTGATTCTCCAAGCCCAGCATTACAATAAGCGTAACCACAGATTAGTTTGGCACTATGAGATGAAACAAGCATTCTACGATAATCGGATTTTGTTGTGAGATCATTACTTGCAGATGGGTTCAAAATAAGAGTTGCTCCATTTAAGCAATGCTTTGTACTTGGTGGCAATGGTGCCCATAAGTCTTCACAAATTTCTACAGCAATTTTTAAATGATGATGATAATAGTCTTCAAAAATAATATCAGTTCCAAAAGCATAATAATCTTCATTGATTAAAATTTCAGTACATTCCTCTAATGCACTCGCAAAATGACGGCCTTCATAATACTCATGATAAGTAGGAATATATGTTTTAGGAACAACACCTAAAATTTCACCATGACATATAACAATAGCACAATTATATAACTTGTTCATATGAATTAAAGGGGCCCCAATGACAAATAACATATTCGCAAAATATGTTGCTTCAAGAATAACCTCTAATTGTTTATAAACTTCATTTAATACACGTTTTTGATAAAATAAATCTTCAATAGTATATCCTGTTAAACAAAGCTCTGGGAAAACAAGAACATTGACTTTTTCATTATTTGCTTGTGTAACACAATCAATAATTTTTTTTGCATTTTTTTCCACATTACCTAATTCTATTTCAAAGCTTGTACAACCAACCCTTATAAAACCGTCTTTCATATTTATACCTCCATATATCACTCATTATAACATATTATTATTGTAAACAGAAACAGAGAATATTATGAATTTATTTGTTTGACAAAAACATCTTTATGTGTTACTGTGTTAGTGTACTAATACAGTAAGGAGATGCGTTGTGGAAAAGTTTGATGCGAATATTCCTATTTATATACAAGTTGTAGATATTATTAAAAGAGAGATTGTTAATGGGAAATTGAAACCAGGAGATAAAATTTTATCTGTAAGAGAGATGTCTATAAAATTTGGTGTGAATCCTAATACTATTCAAAAAGCTTTATTTCAATTAGAAAGAGAGGGCTTTATAAGAACTGAAAGAGCAGTAGGAAAATATGTTAGTGATAATGAGGAATTGATAGAAGTATATAAAAAAGAATATATTCATACAATTGTTTTGCAATTTGTTCAACAAATGGAGAGTATGGGTATTGATAGAAAAGATATAATAAAATATCTTGAGGAGGAGAATCATGGATAGTTTGATACAAATTCAGTACTTAAATAAATCTTATGGAAAGAAGAAGGTTTTAAAGGATGTTTGTCTTCATTTAGAAGGTGGGAAGATTATTGGTTTATTAGGACCTAATGGAAGCGGAAAAACAACACTGATTAAGATTCTTAATGGCTTGTTGAAGGATTATGAAGGAAAAATATTGATTGATGGACAGAATATAGGGTTACATTCTAAAAAAATAATTTCTTATTTGCCAGATGAACCTTATTTTGAAAATTGGATGACAACTACAGATGCTTTGAATCTTTTTTGTGATCTGTATGATGATTTTGATTTAGATAAAGCATTATCTTTAATGGACAGAATGGATATTGAAAAGAAAATAAAAATTAAAGAATTGTCAAAAGGAATGAAAGAAAAGTTTCAATTAGCATTGGTTATGTCAAGGAAGGCAAAAATTTATATTTTAGATGAACCTATTGGTGGTGTTGATCCTGCTGCTAGAGACTTTATTTTGGATATTATCTTAAATAATTATGACAGGGATGCTATTGTTTTGTTATCAACACATTTAATAGCTGATATTGAGAGAATATTTGATGAGGTTATTTTTATAAAAGATGGTTCTATTGTTTTACATGAAGATACAGAAGAGCTAAGGGAAAAGCGACAGGCTTCAATTGATACTATATTTAGGGAGGAATTTAGATGTTAAAATTAATGAAATATGAATTTATTCATTCAATGAGGACATTTACTGTTTCGTATGCTGTTTTCTTGGGTATGTGCTTTATTTTTCCTTTCTTTATTTCACAAGAATCTATATTGAGTTTTCCATTTTTGGATGTTTTCTTTGGATTTGGTTTTTCGTTTTTACTTTTTGGAATAATGATTGCTTTGTTTGTGAGTTTGTTTACAAATTATTATCAATCTATGTTTAAAAGACCAGCTTATTTAACATTAACATTACCAGTTTCAACAACACAATTAATTTTATCTAAAGTGTTGATGAGTTTAATTTGGTTATGCATAGGTGTTATGGTTTTAGGTCTTGGTATGTTTATCTTAACAATGATGATTGGAGTTCTTGAAAGCCAAATGACATTTGTAGAAGTCTTGAATATTTTTATAGAAATATTGCAATCATTTGGACAATATATATTTTTCAATACTCCAATATTTCTTAAAGATATTTTATCAATCGTGAGTGTACTTATTTTTTTAGTTGGAAGTATTTATTTTGCATTAACTGTTTCTCATACAAAATGGTTAAGAAAACATCGCTTGATTCTAGGAATTGCGCTTTATATTTTTATGAATATAGTTATAGAATATATAGCATCTTCTTTGTTTGATGAAGTATTTTCTTTCATGTCTATAACATCAAATCATGAACTTTTCATTAGTATTTATTATTTGATTATTGGTTTATTGCTTATTAGTGGAACTATTTATACAGTTGATCATTATATTGAAATAGAATAAAAAATGATGGAAATAGGTAGTATTCAAAGGAGGAGTTTATTCCTCTTTTGAATACTGTTTTCATATAATGTAGTAAGTTATCTTTTTGAACTAACAAGCTAAAACTTTTATAATATCTTCTTCATTTTCTACATCAAAGATATGAATTGTTAATTCATTTAGCTGTTCTTCTGTACTTCTTTGTATCTGTAGCTCTATCTTTGGTGTTAATTCTCCTAACTTTTGTTTAAGCTGTTGGACTAAAATATTGATCAAAGTATTCATCTTGCCTTCTGCTAGACCTACAATTTTTCCTTCGGCTAAGCCTTCAAGCTTTCCTTTTAACTTTCCTTCAGCAAGAC
>CATOPA010000053.1 GCA_951801965.1 uncultured Erysipelotrichaceae bacterium
GCATAATACTCATATGCATAATGAATATGATGCATATCTTTATCTAAGAACAAACAAGAATTTGTTAATCCACCACCAGCACTATCGCCACCAATCATAATCTTATGACGATTTACACCTAATTCATCAGCATGTTCATAAACCCACTCAACAATCGCATGACAATCTTCTATACCAGCTGGATATGGATTTTCTGGTGATAAACGATACTCTGGGAAAATAACTTTACATCCAGATTGTTCACATACAAAACGCATAGCCATCCTAAATTCAGCAACATCACCTGTCATATATCCTCCACCATGTAAGTAAACAAGAACTGGTCGTCCTGTTATATAATTTTCTGGTGTAAATGTATAAACATCGATATAATGATCATGATTAATTTCTACAAGATCTTCATCTTCTTTGACATTTGTTGTTGTAATATCATAACTGACTTTATCAGCACGTACTCGACTTCCATATAATGAAAATTTTGCATTTGGGTCTAAAGATTTAACATTCATCTTAATTTTTGTTGTTTCAACAACACGTGGATCTACAACATATAATCGCTCATCATCTGGAACAGGCTTCATAATGATATCAACACCATCAATGTTTTTTATATATGTTTTTTGTTGAATCATATCAACTAAATTTTGATTATATTGACGCATTTTTTCTCCTTTCATTAATAGTTATTCTATTATAAATTTTCCTTAAGCCATAAAACAACTTTTTCTAAAAGTTCATAAACTTTTGTATAATCACCTGTTTTGGCATTAAATGTATGATTTGCTCCTTCAATAACAAGCATTTCAACATTATCCATTCCACATTTTTCAATAAAATCATAACTCACATGTGGATCAAGTGTTGGATCATTGGCACCAACGCATACCAAAATAGGATTTTTATATTGATAAATAGCATCTGAATGAATTTTCAAATCTTCTATAAACTTACCAAATATTAACTCTGAACGTCCATCACTCGTTTGAAATATTGTATAGCCTTGTGTTTCAATATCTTGCTTAGACAAACCTTTCATTATCAATTGACTAGGTTTTTCAACGTTAACGGCCCCATTGAAAGTCACTAAACATTTTGAAGGTAAAGTTGAACTTAAAAAAGTAATTCTACCACCCATACTGTGACCCAAAATACCAATACGATCACTTAATATATCTTCATCTGACTGAAGGTATTCAAATGCTGTTTTGGTTTCTTTTATACATATTTCTGTACCATAATGTAAACGAGAATAACGGTTTTCTCCCATACTGCAAAAATCAATACGTGCGCTTGCGATTCCTTCTTTAGCAAATTTTTCTGCAGTTTTTCTAAAAAGATAGCCATCACCCTCTTTATAAGACATAAACCCATGTAATAAGAGCATGCATGGAAATGGTCCTTCTCCATCAGGATAAGCTAAAACCATAGGAATGTCATGATCATCACACGAAATAAAAATACGCTTTTCTAACATACTTACTCCTTTCTAAAGAAGTCAATCTTCATCTTTTGCTTTTGTTGTTTCAGCATATAAAGATTTATGAAATAAGTCAGTTGCTAAAGTTGTGTCTTTTTGTGCTTCATCTACCTTCTTCAAGTTTCTTTGGGAATAAGCTCTAAAAATTAATTCTACTATAAATTCTTGAATCATAATTCCTAAAGTTCCACCATAATAACTTCTACCAATTAATGAAACTGGTGCATGAAATAAATTCACATCTCCTAATTTAGATAAAAAGCTATGTGTATGTCCAGTAATTGTTACAATTGGACATTGATTTTTTTTGACAAGTTTTACTGCATTCAGCATGATTGAATTATCTCCAGTTTGAGAAATAGCAATAACAAGTTCATCTTTTTTCACTAAAGCAGATTTCATTGTCATAATATGATCATCTGTTATACTTTCACAAGAAACTCCACCTCTAAAAAATCGATAAGCTGCGACCTCAGTCGCATATCCTGAAGTTCCATTTCCAAAAAAATAAACATGAGAAACATTTTCAATTAATCTTGCTACTTTTTCAATATCATCTTTTGTATTAGCATGTATTGTCTCATTTAACAGCTTATATACTAAATTAGCATATCCTGTAGCTGACTCATCATCTTCTTCGTATTTATCATTAATCATATTTTCTTGAATAATTGCAACTTTAAATTGTGCAAGGTTTTCATAGCCTAGCTTATAAATCAATCGCATTATTGTTGCCTCACCAACATGCACAGTTTTAGACATCTGGGCAAGTGTCATTGTATTAAGATTATCTAAATGCTTTAAAATATAATCAGCAACTTTTTTCTCTGTCTTTGTTAAACTAGGATAAATTGATTTAATCTGGCTGGTTAAACTCATTGTCGTTGTCATAAAGGTACCTCCATATATAGATAAAGTATATCATAACTTATCAAGTAAATTAAGCAAATTGTCGCATATTGGACCTTTTATGACATTTTACTTATAAATATAGGGAAGGGCTTGAAATTATACTTCAAGTCCTCTTTATCTAGTTAATCTTTTTTGAATAGTTTCATTGTTGGAGGAGCAACAGACGCATCATCATCTTCTAGATATTCCCATTTTGTAAACATAACACCAACAAAAGTAATCACAGCAACAATAGCGATACCAATTAATGCTTTATATAAGTTTCCTGGATCTGCTTCAGAATAGAACAATGGTAAATTTGTTAAATAATATGCACCAAATGCATAAGCCTTTGTTCCAGCAATTCCATTGAAAACAGCTAAAGCCAATCCAGCAACAGTATTCACTATATAAAGAATTGGAACTTTGTATAAGATTCCATACATTGCTGGTTCAGAAATCCCTCCAAACAATGCAGAAATGGCTGCTGGAATACCGACATTTCTTCCTTTAACGCTTTTTGTTTTAAGAGAAAACCATAAAGCAGTAAATCCAGGAACAGTTGTTCCAGAGAAGAACCACATATTGATAACATCATCATATCCTAAAGTGGCAAAATTTGTCGTTGCAATTGGAATCAAAGCCAAATGGAAACCTGGACAGAATATACCAAATGTTGCAGCAAACAAGTAAATTGCAGGAACTGTCAACCATGGAGCATTTTCACGTACAAAATTAATTCCAGCTGCAATATAGTCAGTAATTAAGTAACCCAAAGGACCAGTTAATGAAAGTGTAATGATTGACATAATGAAAATCAAACAAACTGGTTTTAAGAAATAACGAACTGTATTTGGAATAATACGTTTTAATAAACCATCAACCTTGCTCATAATCCAAACAGACAAAACAATTGGTAAAGTAGAAGCATTATAAGCACATAAATAAACAGGTATTCCAAAATAAGAAATAAATCCTGATTCACTTCCAGCATTAACCAAGTCAACCCATCCTGGATATAATAAGATACCAGCTAATAACATTGCCATTGGAGCTTCAACATTAAACTTTCTTGCAGATGTATATGCTACCATAATTGGCAAGAAATAAAATGGAGCTTGTGAAATATTATAAATAATTGTGTATGTAGATGTTGTTGCATCTAATCCAAAAAAGCTTGTTCCCAAAGTTAAAATCAATGAGAAGAAACCTGCAATAATTAATGTAGGAATTACTGGGGACATAATACCAGCCATCAATTGCAAGAAACTTAAAAAGAGTGCCATTGGTGTCTTTTTACCAAGATTAGGATCTAAATTTTCATCAACAACTCCTCCTTTAACACCAGATTCTTCTTCAAATGCAAAGAATAAATCTTCAATAATCTGACCAACAATAATTTGTGTTTCTTGTCCTACAACTTCGACTCCAAGAACACCATCAAGTTTTTTTAATTCTGCTTTGTTGGCTTTTTCTGGATCATTAAGCTTTAAACGAAGTCTTGTTGCACAATGATTAACATTTGCCAAGTTCTCAGAACCACCAACGAGTGAAAGAATGTCTTTTGACATTGCTTTATAATCTAATTTTGCCATTTTAATCTCCCTTCTACTATTAGATTTATGCTAAATTTGTACTTTCTTTCCCCTTGAATTCAATACAAATCATAGCCAATTTTCATCATGTTATCTTTTCTTATAACATTTTGCTTGTTTTCTTTTTTTATTTTGACGATCAATAAATGATTGATAATATCCATCTACAAAATGTCCATAAGACCTTGTCCCTATCATCATCAAAACAAACACAAAAGAAAAACCTAAAACCTCTATCAATAGAAAAATATCAAATGATCGTTTTATAACACAAGAATATACCAATAAAACGCTTATAAAACTTAATGTAAACCAAATAACCATATCTTTTACTTTCATTTCATTTTTTAAAGCTTGAATTAATTTACTTATCATGATATCATCTCCACCTCGGTTTTACTCCTATAATATATTTACTTTTGAAGTTTTACTCCGTTTACATAGTAATATATTTTGGAGTTAATGTCAATATATGTATGTATATTTTTGGAGTTTTATTTCAAAAAAAGATAATTATATTAAATATTTATCCATATATACCTCTATTTACATAAAAAAAAGATGACAATGTGTTTAACACATTGCCATCTTTATTCGCAAAACTATCTTTTTACTCTGTCTAATTTCCAAATATCTCTCACATATTCTTCAATTGTTCTATCTGAAGAGAAATATCCAGATTTAGCTATATTCACTAAGCAAATTTTTGACCATAATGATCTGTCTCTATATAATTGTTCAATCTTTTCTTGTGCTTGAACGTATGCTTCAAAATCAGCAAATAAGAAATACTCATCATTTCTATTCATCAATTCATCAAAGATCATTCTAAATTCTTCTCTTGATTCATGGAATGTTCCATCTACTAATGAATCAACAACATGTTTGATTTTTGGATTGTTATTATAATAATCCCATGCATTATAATATCCATGTCTTAAATCATTCACTTCGTTATCTTTTAAACCAAAGATAACAATGTTCTCATCACCAACATGTTCAGCAATTTCAACATTTGCTCCATCTAAAGTTCCAAGGGTCACAGCACCATTCATCATAAACTTCATGTTTCCAGTACCACTTGCTTCTTTTCCAGCTGTAGAGATCTGTTCTGAAACATCTGCTGCTGGCATGATTTTTTCAGCAATTGTTACACCATAGTTTTCAATGAAAACAACTTTTAAATACTGATTTGTTTCTGGATCATTATTCACAACATCAGCTACACTATTGATTAATTTAATAACTTTTTTAGCAAAGTAATATGCTGGTGCAGCCTTTGCTCCAAAAATAAATGTTCTTGGATAAATTCTAAAATCTGGATTTGCTTTCATTTCCTGATATAAGTAAATGACATGCATAATATTCAATAATTGACGTTTATAAGCATGTAATCTTTTTACTTGAATATCAAAGATACTATTTGTATCAACTTCAATTCCATTATGTTCTAAAATGTAATCAGCTAGAATCTGTTTTCTTTGTTGTTTCACATTATAGAACTTTCCTTGAATAATAGAGTCATTGACATAACTCATTAATTTTTCTAATTGTTCTGGATGTTTGAGCCAATCATTACCAATTGTTTCATTAAGTAATGAGGATAATTCTGGATTTGAATAAGCTAACCATCTTCTATGTGTAATTCCATTTGTCTTATTATTAAATTTCTTTGGATATAAAGTATTAAAATCCTTCATTTCCTGTTCCATTAAGATTTGTGTATGAAGTCTTGCAACACCATTCACACTAAAGCTTCCTGCAATAGCAAGATGTGCCATAAAGACTTGACCATCCTTAATAATCATAACTCTATTTAATAAATCATCATCACCATCTGTTTGTTGTTTCACAAAACCGATAAATCTTCTATTGATTTCTTCAATAATCTGATAAACTCTAGGAAGTAATGATTGCATTGTAGAAATAGGCCATTTTTCAAGTGCTTCAGATAAAATCGTATGATTTGTATAGGCACATGTATTTTTTGTAATATGCCATGCATCATCCCATTCCATGCTATAATCATCAATTAAAATTCTCATCAATTCAGGAATAACCAATACTGGATGAGTATCATTTAATTGGATAACATTTTTTTCATGAAAATTATTCAATGATGGATAAACTCTTAAATGCGCTCTAATAATTGAATGTAATCCAGCAGATACAAAGAAATATTGTTGTTTTAAACGTAAAGTACGTCCAGCAAGTGTAGAATCATCTGGATATAATGTTTGGCAAATATCTCTAACTTCTTGAGCATATTGTCTAAAATCTTTATTAGATGGAATATTGTCACTTGGTTCAGCATGCCATAAGCGAAGTGTATTTGTTACTGTTGTATCATTTCCAACGACTGGCATATCATAAGGAACAGCGCGTACACACTCTGCATCTACATGATCCCATTTTCCTGTTGCCTCATTCCAAATAACACGTCCCCAAAACTTAACATCAACAGCATGTTTTGGTTTACGTACTTCCCACATATTTCCTAATTTTAACCATTGATCAGGAACTTCTACTTGATAACCATTTTCAATCTTTTGTTTAAATAAACCATACTCATAACGAATTGTATTTCCAAATGCAGGATAAGATAAAGAAGCAAGTGAATCCATAAAGCATGCTGCTAATCTTCCTAAACCACCATTACCTAATCCAGCATCAGATTCCAATTCTTCTAAATCATGAATATTAATTCCATAATCAGCAAGTCCTTCTTTAGCTATTTCATAAATACCTAAATTCATCATATTGTTCACTAAAAGACGTCCAATCAAAAACTCCATTGAGAAATAATGAATTTGTTTTTGATAGTTTGTTTTTGTAGCCATTTTTGTCATAGCCCAATTGACAGAGGCATAATCTCTGACCATTGTTTCAAGAACCATGAACTTTTCAGTCATATGTGATTCTTCAACTGTTCTCCCATATGATTCAATAATACGTTTTGAAAACTCATACTTAAACTCTTCTTTTGTTTTAAACATAAATGAACCCCCAATTTATTTTTTCTTTAACACGAATATCATACCCGAAAATGGTGCAATGTCAACTAAAATTGAATTTTCTTTGTTGAGCACAGCAATTTTTTGAGATCTTATCGCACGTTTATTCGTAAAATTGCTGCCTGTATAATAGTCTGTATCACTATTAATAATTTCTTTATATGTTCCTTTTTCTGGTACAGGAATACGATATCCTTTATGTGTATTTCCAACAAAATTCATAATACATACAAGTGTATCACCATCAGGTGATTTTCTAGCATACGCAAAGACACTCTGCTTACAATCATCCACAACTAACCATTCAAAACCTTCAGGATAATAATCATATTGATATAAAGCAGGATGCTCTAAAATCAAATGATTCAAATCTTTAAAATATCTATGGAAAGAATCATGTTGCGGATACTTTAATAATACCCATCCTAAAGCTTTCTTTTCATCCCATTCTTTATATTCTGCAAGTTCATTACCCATAAAGTTCAATTTCTTTCCAGGGTGTGTCATCATATAAAGGTATAAAGCCTTACACTGAGCGAATTTCTGATCATTGTTCCCCCACATTTTATCTAAAATTGTTCCTTTGCTATGAACAACTTCATCATGAGAAAATGGTAAAATATAATTTTCTCTATAAAAATACATCATTGAAAATGTTAATTTATTATGTACATCTGGATATTGGCGATAAATAGGATCTGCTTTAAAATAAGCCAATGTATCATTCATCCATCCTAAATCCCACTTATAATCAAAACCTAATCCTCCAACACTTGGAGCTCTTGTTACATTTGGATAATCTGTAGAATCTTCAGCAATCAACATCACTCCAGGAAACAGACCATTCATATGTGAGTTCATACGCTTCATAAATTCAATAGCGCCATCATTGACTCCTCTTTCTTTATTCCCTTTCCAATAAATCAAATTACTAATAGCATCAAAACGAATACCATCAACATGGAAATAATCAGCCCAAAAATGAACAGATGACATCAAAAAGCTACGCACTTCTTCCCTTCCTAAATCAAAATAACAGCTATCCCATTCTGTATATCTTAAGTTAATATCAGGGTATTCATAAACAAATCCACCATCAAATTGATGTAATCCATGACCATCAGTTACAAAATGTGCAGGAACAAAATCCATAATAACTCCAATATTATTTTTATGACATGCATTAATAAAAGACATCAATTGTTTTGGATTTCCATAACGGCTTGTTGCACTAAAATAACCAGTTGGCTGATAACCCCAAGAACCATCAAATGGAAACTCAGTCAAAGGCATAAGTTCTATATGTGAATAACCATTTTCTACAACATAAGGAATGATTTGATCAATCATTTCTTCATAGCTATAAAATTCTCCATCTTCCTCATCAGTAAAATCTTTCTTCATTTTCCATGAACCAATATTTGCTTCATAAATATTTAGAACTCTATCAAAATTCTTAGTACGTTTATTCATCCATCGCTTATCAGCCCATTTAAATCCATCAAGCTTGTAAACTTTAGAAGCTGTTCCAGGTCGTAGTTCACTAAAAAAAGCATAAGGATCAGCACGATCAACCAAAGCTCCTGATTGTGTTTCAATACGATATTTGTATTTTTCATATTGTTTTATTTTAGGGATAAATAATGTAAAGATACCTCCATCATTATATCTTTCCATATAATGATTTTCACCATTCCATTGATTAAAATCACCTACAACCTGTACACTTTTTGCATTTGGAGCATAAACATTAAAACGAACACCATTTTGTCCATCCATTTTTTCAAAATGTGCCCCAAAAACTTTATACATCTGTAAACAATTTCCTTCATGAAAAAGTTGAATTAAAAAATTATCTAATTGTGCCATAACAAAACCCCTTTCATATAGTTCTATTATACATGAAATACATATAAAAATCATTAATAATCTTTTTGATAAAATCTACAAATTCTTTGCAATCCTCTTTCTATAAGTACAAGAATTATCTATATTCAAGTATTTTAATATATAGATGATTTTTCTTTTATTTTTAGATAATAAAGTTTATCTAAATGCTGATACATTGATTGTCAAAATTATTCATAGTCTAATATTTTATATAACAGACAAGGAGACGAATAAACATGGGACTTTTTAATAGCAAAAAAATAATACTGGATGAAGCTGAAATGAATGAAGCTCTAAAATCAATAGGACTTGATAGACTCGATTTTGAAAATAAGAAAAAAATTATAGATATGGGTGAAGATAACTATATGAAATTATATTTTGAACCATCAGAATATCATCTGCTGACGTTTATACATCATGAGCAATTAATGATTCTACGTCAGCCTCTTGACCAAAAAGACAAACTAGATAAACTTATTGAACAAAATAATGAAAGCAAAGAAATGAATCAAAAATTAATTGAACAAAATAATAAAATTATTGAACTTCTTACTAAAATAAGTGAGAAATAATAATTTCATGTATAAATACGTTCTTTTCAATTATTAACAGCTTATATGCTTGTTAATAATTTTTAGTATATATTGATATTAAAAAAAGTAGGTCTCCCTACTTAACAATCACTTCATTAATATTTTTAACAATAATAGAATAACTTCCATCATCTTCTTTTCTTTTTTCAATATGTGTCCCATTCAGATATTCATCAACTGGCATACTGATTTCAATATCATCATCTAAAATGAGTTTACACACATCCATTAAAGGCATAGAAACACTTTGTATATGATCCTCTTCATTAATACCTAAATCTTTCATCATCAATTCACTTTCTTCTTGTGCCTGATAATCTTTTTCTAAAACCTTTTTCACAATTTCTAATGGTTTCACTGGTTGATTGGTTTCTAATTTTTCTTGGATTTCTTGTTTCATTAAAGGAAGAGCTTTTCCATCATTCACATTATAAATATCATCCATTTTTTTAATAACTTTTCTCATCGTAGATATCTTTTGTTTATCTGTTAACTTCTCTTCTCCTTTGATCCATTGAGGATTTAAGTAATAGTCTGCTCTTCCATCTATGGTATATTTTTTTTCTATTAAAAATAACTCTTTTTTATCACAATTCACAATAATAGCTTCATCTACTGATGATCCCATCATTGGCAAAACCTGTTGCTTTGTAATTCTTACAATGCCATCTTCTACAACACTCATAGGAATTGTACGATAATTCAATTTAATCACAGCAACAACTCTTTCACCGTCTTTATAACAATCTACAAAAAGAACATTGCTGTTAGGCATTTCTTCAATAACAGCTCCTAATGCAAATAATTTATCTGTGATTTCTTGAGCCTGTTTTATAAATTCTTCATCACTTTCTATCATTTTATCACTTCTTAACATCATTTCATGTAAACTTCCTACTGTCAATTCTTTCATTGTTGAAGAAGTTAATGCTCTTTCTACTTTTTTTCTATAATAGTCAATTGATGTTTCATTTAAATCTACAAAAGAGTTTGAATGATAGATATGTCTATGTTCAAAGTCCAACATATGCATTAATATTTTATTAATAATTATTGTATTCATATTTTCACCCCCAAAAATTATAACATATTTCTTTTCTTATGATAAGAATGACTTTATAATATTATTTTGAGGTGAATGTCATGAAAATTATTATTGCGCCAAGTAAAACAATGAAATATCGAGATGATGGTTTTATTAAAAAGCCACTTCTTTACCAAGAAAAAACAGAATATTTATTATCACTTTTAAAACAATATAATGATGAAGAATTATGTCAGCTTATGAAGATTTCTTATAAACAAGCTATGACTGTTTATCATTATTATCATCAGCCACAAGTCGCTTACCCTGCTTTATCTTTTTATCAGGGAACTGTTTTTAAACAATTAGAAACAGATCGGTATCATCAGCACTTAGATTACTTAGAACAGCACTTATGCATTCTTTCAGCAATGTATGGTCTTATGCATTACAATACTGCTATATATCCATATCGTTTAGATATGACTATGAAACCAAATCATATCAACTTGTATGAATATTGGTATACTCCTCTATACCAATACTTTGAAGAGTGTGATTTCATTATTTCTCTTGCTTCACATGAATTTACTTCTATGATTCATCACCCTCATCTTTATTTTATTGATTTTATAGAAATAGATCAGGGAAAATTAAAAAGAAATTCAATCAAAGTAAAAAAGGCAAGAGGTCAAATGCTTAATGAAATGATACTTCAAGAAATAACATCTTTAGAAGATATTCAAAAACTTCAAATAGATGGTTATACATATCAACCACAATACAATAAAGAACATACTCTTGCTTTTGTAAGAGAAAAACAATGAGTCCTGCTCATTGTTTTATTTTAAATAATGATATTGCATTCCTTCTTCAATGCTTTGTGAAGAATAACCTAGCTTTTCTAAAATTGTATAAGCAAACTTTAAAGCAGCAGCTGGACCTCTTCCAGTAATAATCTTATCATCTACACAAACAAGAACATCTTGATAATTTCCAGAAGGAATCTGTTCTTCAAATCCAGGATAACATGTATAATTTTTCTCCTTCATAAGACCAGCCTTTTCTAAAGAGATTGGTCCAGCACAAATTGCAGCAATCCATTTATCTTTCTCATGAAAATCTTTTAATAAACGAATGACTCTTTCATCATCTCTTAAAGATGTTGCTCCTGGAAGTCCTCCAGGCAAAACAACAAGATCACTTTCATAAACAGATTCATCAAAAACTTTATGCAATGAATTTTTCATTTATAAATAACTCCCTTCCGACCCTTCTTCTTAAAATTCCTCACCTTAAAAACATTTTTATCAGCTTTTAGTTTGTTTGACGTTTAAAATTT
>CATOPA010000054.1 GCA_951801965.1 uncultured Erysipelotrichaceae bacterium
GTCTTGATGGATTATCTACTTTTTCACCAGGACATCCAAAATAAATTCCAACTGGTCTACCACCAACTAACGCTTTAATTTCTTGATAGCTTAAACCTTGTAATCCTTGACATAATGAAGGATCTCTAAAATCAAAACCATTTAACATAACCATATCTGCTCCAAAAGCAAACATTAACTCTGTACTTGTACAATTTGGCATCAAAATAGGACTCTTTAAATATGTCTGTCCCATCAATACACGTCCCTCTGACTTAAAAATAGCTTCTTTTAATTCTCTTCCAGTATACTGAGAAACTTGACTTGCTTTTGCACTCATCAATCTTGTTACATGTTCATGTAATTCCATTTTTCTCTCTCCTTTTATCTTATCTTATTTTATTTATCATATGAAATATAATAATATCAAACAAGATGTGTTTTATAATTAGAAATCAAATTTCATAAAATAATAACTTTTCATGAAATTAAATTTCACACAATATTTAAAAAAGCTCTTAATCATCTGTTAAGAACTTTTTTGAAATTTATCTTTTCTTTTTTTTCTTATGTCTTTCTTTTTTTCTATTTGGATTAATGATTTGTGTACGTTTTGGTTTTTGTGTTGGCATTCCAGTTGTTGGATCAATATTTCCAAACTGTTTCATCATTAATTGTGATTGTTCAAATTGCTTTAATAATCTGTTAATATCACTTACACTACGTCCACACCCTTTTGCTATTCTTTCTTTACGTTTAGCATTAAGAATAGATGGATTGCGTCTTTCTTCTTTAGTCATAGAATAAATAATTGATTCTGTCATCTTCAATTTTTTATCTGTTTCATCATCATTAATTTGTGGTAAGTTTGGCATTCCAGGTATCATTTTTAAAATACCAGATAGAGGACCCAATTTTTTCATTTGATGCATTTGTTCAAGCATATCATCTAAACCAAAAGTTCCTCTTTGCATTTTTTGAAATGCCTTCATTGTATCTTTCTCATCATAAACATCTTGAACTTTTTCTACTAAAGAAACAACATCACCCATTCCTAAAATTCTATCAGCCATACGATCAGGATAGAATAAATCAATAGCATCTAGTTTTTCACCCGTTCCAATAAACTTAATTGGTACATGTGTAATATGACGAATAGACAATGCTCCACCACCACGTGAATCACCATCTAATTTTGTGAGAACTGCTCCTGTAATTTGTAAATAATCATGGAATGATTGTGCAACATTCACAATATCCTGACCTGTTAAAGCATCAACAACTAATAAAATCTCACTAGGTCTTGCAATATCTTTAATATTTTGCAATTCTTGCATCAAAGGCTCATCTATATGTAAACGACCAGCTGTATCAATTAAGATAACATCATGCATATGTTCAGATGCATATGCCATAGCCTCAGTCACGATTTGTTCTGCTGAAACTTCAGTTCCTTTTTCAAAAACAGGAATATTCAATTGCTGACCTAATGTTTTTAACTGTTCTACAGCCGCTGGACGATAGATATCAGCTGCAACTAACAATGGCTTCTTTGCATACTTCTTTGTCAATAATTTTGCAATTTTACCAGAAGTTGTTGTTTTCCCACTTCCTTGAAGTCCGACCATCATAATAACAGTTGGTTTACGAGAAAGATCAAGTTCGCTCACACTTGTTCCTAGCAATTCAACAAGCTCATCATGAACAATCTTTACAACAACTTGTCCCGGTTTTAAAGATCCTAAAACATCTTGCCCTAAAGCCTTTTCTTTTGTATTAGCAATAAACTCCTTGACAACCTGAAAGTTAACATCTGCCTCTAATAAAGCTAAACGTATTTCACGGAGCATTTCATCCATATTTTGTTCTGTTAATGTTGATTGCCCTCTTATTTTTTTAAGACTGCTTTGCAATCTTTCAGATAAAGACTCAAACGCCATAAATCTTTCCTCCTATATCTTTTTTAACATTTCTAAATAATCTATTAATTGTTCACTGGATGTCATTTGTTCCTTTTCAATACGTTGAATAAGATCCATTCTTTTTTTGTGTTTATCCAATAAACCAAGTTTATTTTCATATTCTTCTAATGATGTCACAGCTCTTTTTAAATGATCATAAACTGCATTGCGTGAAACATTCAATTCTTCAGCAATCTCAGACAATGACAAATCTTCCTGATAATAAAGAGATAAATAAGTTTGTTGTTTAGAAGTCAGTAGTTCTAAATAACAATCCATTAATAAATTCACTCTTTGTTTTTTTTCTAGACTTGACTCCATTTTATTTCTCCATCAAATTTTTACATAATCCATAAATATATTGCTCTAAATCAAATTCTTGTAAATCATCCATGCTTTCACCTAAACCAATAAACTTCACAGGAATATTCAAAGCATCTTTGATAGATAAAACAATACCACCTTTTGCTGTTCCATCCATTTTTGTCAAGACAATTCCTGTAATATCAGTAATCTTAGAAAATTCTTGAGCTTGGGAAACACCATTTTGTCCTGTTGTTGCATCAATAACTAAAAGTGTTTCTTGAGGTCCATTTGGAACAACACGTTTAATAATACGATTCATTTTTTCTAATTCGTTCATTAAATTCACTTTATTTTGTAAACGACCTGCTGTATCACATATTAAAACATCAATATCTTTTTCTTGTGCCTGTTTTAATGCATCAAAAATGACTGAAGATGGGTCTCCACCCTCTTTACCTTTTATACATTCAATGCCTAAGCGTTTAGCCCAGACTGCTAATTGATCAATGGCTCCTGCTCTAAATGTATCTCCAGCAGCAACCATAACTTTTTTTCCTTCTTCTAACATCATATGAGAAAGTTTAGCAATAGTTGTTGTCTTCCCTGCACCATTGACACCAACCATCAAGATAACAGTAAGACCTTCTTTAGCATAATTAATATGTGTTGTCATATAAGAGTCATTTGCATAAATAACAAACATCTTATCAACAATGATATCATTAATCATTTGAGGATCTTTTATGTTTTGTAAACGTACTTCTTTCTTGATTTCATCAACAATCGTCATAACCATTGAAACACCAACATCACTCATAATCAAAATGTTTTCTAATTCTTCAAAATAATTATCATCTATCTCACGGTAACGAGCAGCTAACTCATTAATTCGAGAAGAAAAAGATGCCCCTGATTTATCCAATCCAGCAACATATTTGTCATTTTGTTTTTCTGATTTTCCAACTAAAGTCTCTTTAATCTTACTAAAAAATCCCATAAGTTTTCCTCCTATGCACTTACTGCTAAATCAATAGCATCCTTTAATTTGACACTCACAAGTTTGGTTACACCTTTTTGTTGCATTGTCGCACCATAAAGAAGATCACATTCTTCCATTGTTCCTTCTCTATGTGTAACAACAATAAATTGTGTCTGTGATGAAAATTCTCTTAAATATTTTGCAAATCTTTCAACGTTTGCGACATCTAATGCTGCTTCGACCTCATCTAAAATACACATTGGTACAGGTCTCACACGTAAAATAGCAAACAAACATGAAATGGCAATTAATGCTTTTTCTCCACCAGAGAATAATGAGATATTTTGTACAGCTTTTCCAGGTGGCTGAACATCAATATCGATACCTGTTTCTAAAATATTATCTGGATCACTGTATTTCAATTCAGCACGTCCTCCGCCAAATAAATTTCTAAAAACAACATTAAATTCTTTATTAATCTTTTCAAAAGTTTCACTAAAGCGATGAATCATAATTTCATCCATTTCATCAATAGCCTTTAAAATGCTTTCTTGAGCAGAAATCAAATCCAAGCGTTGATTATTTAATGTCTCATATCTTGTTGAAACTTCTTGATAATCCTCTATAGATTGAAGATTAACATGACCTAATGAATCAATTTTATGTCGTAATAAACGAACTGTTTCTTTAGCATCATCTATATCAATTTCATGCACATACTCTTCTTTAGCATGTTCAAAAGTCATCTTATACTCTTCATTTAACCTTGCCATATAATTAGAAAGCTCCATCTCTTGTTTGGCTTTCTCAACTTGCTTTTCGGTCATTTCTGATTGAATATGACGCAAAGATGAACGAGATTGCTTTAAAATATTTTCAATATTTTCATTTTCATTAACAAAACTCATACGTAATTCTCTTTTTGCTTGAATAGATTCTGTTAATTGATCACGTTTTTTCTTAGCTTCGTTTAATTCATTAATTAATTGATTGCTTTGGGCGCCACTCTCTATTTCTGAAAGTTCCAAGCTTTGATGAGTTAAACTTTCATATTCACTTTTAGCAACTTGTAATTCACTCTTTTTATTTGTAACAACAAGTTCTAATTTCGCAAAGGACATCTGCTTTTGTAATAAATGATAAGAAATTTCTCTTGCTTGATTATCCAAATCATTCAATTGTGATTTTTTATCTGCTAATTCTTTTTCTTTCTTTGTTATTTTTTCATTAATCAATTCAAGTTCTCGCTTGCTTACAAAAGAAGACGTTTGTTGTTTAAAAGTTCCTCCAGTTAATGAACCACCAACATTAATAACTTCACCATCTAATGTCACAACCTTATATCTTGCATAAGTTGCTTTTGATAACTGTGAAGCATGTTCCAATGTATCTACAAGAAGAACTTGTCCCAATTGATTTAAAACAACATGATCAATAGAAGCATCATATTGAACAAAATCACTCATCACACCTAAAAAACCATCAAAATTCTGACAAACAAGCATATGTTCTTCTCTTAAATAACGAGGTTGCATTGTTTCTTCTGGTAAAAATGTTGCACGTCCAGATTTATTTTCTTTAAGAAACGAAATAGCGTCTCTGGCATCTTGAGAAGTTTTTGTCACAATAAATTGTGTTGCAGAGGCTAATGCAACAGATAAAGCTAACTCATATTCTTTCTTTGTTTCTAATAAATCACCTAAGGTTCCAATAATTCCTGAAAGTGAATTTTTGACTTTTAAAATAGAGCGTACACCATAGCTATAATGAGATTTATTCTCTATAGCATCAACCAATTGTTCTTTTTGAATACGATCATTATGTATTTGTAAATTAAGTTGTTCAATACTTTCTCTTAAGTGATTCATTGTTTGACGATTTTTTTCTTGCGAAGCTTCTAAATCCATCTTTTCTTGTTTTGTTTCATGATAACGATGAACACGGTCATTATATTCATTGATAGCATCTTGAAGAATGGCTTTTAATTGTGTAATACGTTGTTGCAAACTCGCTTTATCTGTACTTTCTAATAAGTGCTTTCTATTTGCTTCAATTTCCACTTTTTGTGTTTCAAGCGTATTGACTTGATTCATAGCAGTCAAAAGTTCACTTTGTAATGCATTGACTTCCTGATCAAGATCATACATTCTTTTTTTCAATGATTCATTTTGTTGTTCATTTAATAAAATTTGTCCATCTACACTGACCTTATCTTGTTCTAACTTTGCTAAAGAGTTATTTAAGTCCTTTAAAGAATCAGAAAGACTTTCTATTTCCTTTACCAAAACACTGACTTCTACAGATTTTAATTCATCCTTCAAAGATAAATAAACTTCAGCCTTTTCCTTTTGCCTTTTTAAAGGTGCCAACTGCTTTTCAAGTTCCAAACATATATCTTCAACACGATCAAGATTATCTCTTGTTCTTTCTAGTTTACGTATAGACTCTAACTTACGCTTTTTATACTTTGCAACACCAGCTGCTTCTTCAAACATACCACGTCTCTCTTCTGGCTTACTATCAGCAAAAGTAGAGATATTTCCTTGTGAGATAATAGATAATGAATCTCTTCCTAATCCAGTATCCATAATTAAATCAACAATGTCTTTTAAACGACATGGTTCACGATTAATAAGATACTCAGCCTCATTATTTTGACGATAAAGTCTTCTTGTAATTTCTACCTCATTATAATCAAAATTCATAAAGCGATCTTCATTATCAAATACGAGAGTCACTTCAGCAACATTTTGAGCCTTGCGATCTTCACTCCCATTAAAAATAACATCACTCATGTTTGAACCACGCAGTGACTTTACAGATTGTTCACCTAAGACCCATCGCACTGCATCACTAATATTCGATTTTCCACAGCCATTTGGTCCGACTATGCCTGTAATCCCAGATTGAAATTCTATTACTGAACGATCAGCAAAAGATTTAAATCCATGAAGTTCTATTCTTTTTAAATGCATTGATCATATTCCTTTCTTAAGAGTGATTTTCTTTATCTTTCTTTAAATTTAATCTTTCAGACAAATGAAAAGATCTTTCTTGAGGAAGACATACAATAAATTGGCTTCCTCCATCTTCTATAGACTGAACATCAATTGTTCCATGATGTAAATCTACAATTCTTTTCACAATAGATAAACCTAATCCATTCCCTTCTACACTTCTTGACTTATCTTGACGATAAAATCTTTCAAATATATGGGAAATAGCTTCTTTACTCATTCCTACACCAGTATCTTCAATAGACACTTCTATAACTTTCATCGTCTTCTTAACTGATACTGTGACTACACCATTCTCATTTGTATATTTGATGGCATTATTAAGCAAATTAATCCAAACTTGTTCTAATCGAGATTCATCAGCTTCTATTTGAATATCGTTCTTTGGTACTTTGTATTCTATCTCTATATTTTTACTTAAAGCAAAATTATCTTGTGTTTCTACAACACGATTTAACTGTTCAATCAAAGAAAACTTGCTGACATCTAATGTGACATCTTCTCCTTCAAGTAAAGTCAGCTGCAGCATATTCTTAGATAATGTTGACAATCTTTTACTATGAAAAACAATAATATCAGCATATTTTTGTCTTTGTTCATCAGAAATTTTCTCATTTTTTAAGATAGTTGCAAATCCCTGAATAGCAGTTAAAGGAGTTTGAAACTCGTGAGAAACATCAGAAATAAATTGTTGTCTTATCTCTTCTTGCTTAACAAGCTGTTGTGCCATTTGATTAAAACTACGATTTAAACGTGCAATTTCATCTTCACCAGTATAATTAACACGTACACGATAATTTCCTTTAGAAAGCTCCTTTGTTGCTTTATTTAAACGTGAAATAGGTTTAACAATAATATCAGCAATAACTAAAAAAGTCACACTTCCTGCAATCAGCATACAAAAAACAGCAATCATCGCTGAATCAATAAAAATCATTTCTTTTTTCCCTATATCTTTTTGCAAGAAAATAATATATTTTTTATGATTGATTTCATAAGATTTTGCAAATTTACGAACAGAAGATTCACGAACAGAAATCTTCTCTCCAATATTATCTAATAATACATGATATTGCTGATTAGGTAAAGTTTTTTTCACATCACTTTTATAATATGAAGTGCCATAATACAAAGGATCTTTTCCTTCTTCTTGAATATAAAATGTCATCTCTGTACTGCTTGCATAATTATTTAATGTTTGATGTATCTCCTTACCATCTATTAATTGAATAAAATCAGCAACACAATCTGATGATTTTTCTAGTTCCTCAATAGTTAATCTCCCTATCTCTTCAGAATTTTTTCTAAATGAGAAATACCCTGCAATAGAAAAACTAAAAAGAATACTCACTAAAAAGCCTATAATCAGCTTTCCATAAATGGATTTCATCGCTCAACCTCTATTTTATATCCTAAACCTCTTACAGTAACAACTTTAAACCCAGGTAAATGACCTAAATTCTCTCTAATACGTTTGATATGAACATCGACAGTTCTATCAAAACCATCATAATCCATTCCCCATATCTTTTCAATCAACTGTTCTCTTGTAAAAATCTGATTAGGATTTTTTGCTAATTCAAAAGCCAATTCAAATTGTTTCAAAGGAAGATGCATAATTTCATCTTGATAACGAATTTCATATTTGTCTCCATCAAAAATAACATCACCAATTTTAATAACATTCTGACTATTTATACTATAACGTTTTAAAATTGTTTTTACTCTTGCCAATAATTCATCTGGATCAAATGGTTTGGTTACATAATCATCTATTCCTAATGAAAAACCTCTGAGTTTATCAGCAGACTGTGATTTTGCTGTTAACATAATTACAGGAATATCTTTAAACTCTTTCATTTCTTCAACAAGCTGAAAACCATCCATAACAGGCATCATAATGTCTACAATTGCTAAATCAATATATTGATTTTCTAAAATATCAAGTGCCTCTTCACCTGTTGCTGCTTCAACTACAGAAAAACCCTCTTTATCCAAATAAAAACGAATTAACTCTCTAATATGCTCTTCATCATCCACAATTAATATCTTCGACTTCATTTTTCATGCACCTCAATTCATTTTTACATTATAGCATAATTAAAAAGAAATTCCTATATATAGAATAAGAACTTCTTTTAAGAACATCTATTTTTTTCTACCGAATAAAGAGAACCCTCTTTTATTTGGTGATTTTTGCTCAATGGTTTTCATAAATTCAACAGCATTTTCATTGCCAGCATCAATTGCTTTTTGACACCAAGATTTTGATAGAGCTATATCTACTGTTGTCCCTTGTCCATAAAAGTATGCTTTAGATAAGTTCAAGCAACCAAATTCATCTCCTTGCTGTGCTGCCATCTTAAATAATTTGAAAGCTTCATCATAATCTTGTTTGACACCAGTGCCATCACGATAACATACACCCAAGTTATTCATTGCTTCAATATGTCCTTGAGCAACTGCTTTTTTATAATAAATAATAGCTTTATGAATATCTAAATACTCTTCTTCTCCTTCAAAATCATAAAGAACAGCTAAACTATAATAAGCTCTTATATATCCTTTATCAGCAGATAATTCATACATTTCAATAGCTTTTTTTGTATCAGAAGGAACACCTATCCCATTTTTATAAAGACGTCCTAAGTCATAAAACGCTCTTGGATAATCAGCTTGTGCTGCTTTTTGATAATATTCAAAAGCTTTTTGATAATCTTGTTTTGTGCCATATCCATTTTCATAGAAGAAAGCAAGATTACATAATGCACGTGGGAAACCACTTTTTGCAGATAATTCATAAAATTGGAAAGCTTTCTTTTTGTTGACAGCAATACCAATACCAACTTCATAGCAATACCCAACATTACATTGAGCAACCTCATCACCTAATCTTGCTGCTTTATTATAGTACTCAAAAGCTTTAAATTCATCTTTTTGAACACCACTACCAATTTCATAACAATATCCAACATTGCATAACCCTCTAGGGTCATTCATTTGAGCTGCTTTCATATATAATGAAAATGCTTTTTCATAGTCAGGTTCGCCTGTTACCCCTTCTTCATAAAGTGATGCCAAATTACAGATAGCTCTTAAATTATTTTGTTGAGCAGATAATTCATAATATCTTTTGGCAATCTGAAGATCCTTTTTGACACCAATTCCCATTTCATAACAGTAAGCCAAATTACATTGCGCCACTGGATAATTCATATCGGAAGCTTGACGATAATAACTTAACGCTTGCTTTAAATCAATATTAACTCCAATACCAACTTCATAACAGATTCCTACATTAGAAATAGCTCTTGGATAACCTAGGTTTGCTGATCTTTGATAATATTCAAAAGCCAATTTTTCATTAACTTCTACTCCAATACCTCTTTCATAACAGTATCCTAGATTACATAATCCTACTTCATCATTAAGGTCAGCAGCACGTTTATAATATTCAAAAGCTTTTAAACCATCACATTCTACACCTATACCATCCTCATAAATATACCCTAAGTTACATAAAGCTCTTGCAGAATTTAATTCAGCTGCTTTTTCATATAATTCTATAGATTTTGTATAGTTTGGTTGTCCATCTAATCCTTGTTCATATAAATATGCAAGATTACATAAGGCTCTTGTATCATTTTGCGCTCCCGCAAGTTCATAATATTTTTTAGCCATTTGTAGATCAATATCCACACCAATACCAGTTTCATAACAATACCCCAAATTACATTGTGCTCTTGCATAATTCATTTCAGCAGCTTTTTGATAGAATTCTACTGCTTTTTGCTTGTCTTCATCAATACCAATACCAACTTCATAACAGAATCCAACACAGCAAAGAGCTCTTGGATATCCTGTTTTGGAAGCTGCTAAATACAATTCAAATGCACGCTTTTCATCACGCTCTACACCTATTCCTTTTTCATAGAAATATCCTAGATTACATTGTGCAATTTCATCATTTAAATCAGCAGCTCTTTGGTAATACTCTGCAGCTTTTTGAAAATCTTGTTCTATTGCGACACCTTCTTCATAAAGCCATCCTAAATTACATAAAGCTCTTGTATAGTTATATTCAGATGCTTTTTGATACAACTCAATAGCCTTTTGGTAATCTCTCTCACAACCTATTCCCTGTTCATAGAAAAAGCCTAAATTACACATAGCTCTTAAGTTATTTTGATCAGCTGATAATTGATAATACTCTAATGCCTTTTTTGCATCACGTTCTACACCTATCCCTGCTTCATAGCAATACCCTAAATTACATTGTGCAACATCATACCCCAAATCAGCAGCTTGCTGATAAACTTCTACGGCTTTCTTTTCATCAGCTTCTACACCTATTCCTACCTCATAACAATATCCTAAATTTGTCATACCACGAAGATTTCCAGCTTCACTAGATGCTTTATAAAGTTCAAATGCTTTTTGTAAATCTCTTTGACATCCTATACCATTTTCATAATAATAACCTAATGTGCATAATGCACCTGGTTCCTGATAATCAGCAGCTTTTTGACAATATTGAAATGCTAGGTCTACATTTCTTTCAACACCAATTCCATTTTCTAGGTAGTATGAATATTTACATAACGCATAAACATAATTCATATCAGCACTACGTTTTAAGTAATCCATAGCCAAAGGTAAATTTTCTTCCTCAATTAATTTTCCATAGGCCATCATTGCTCGAGGATATCCCATATTAGCACTTCTTAAATAAAGTTCTTTAGCTTTTTCAATATTGGCTTCAACACCTATTCCCATTTCATAGCAATAAGCCAAATAGCAATGAGCAGGAGCATAATTTTGTTGAGATGCCTGCTGATACCAATAAACAGCAGTTTCTGGATCTTGTTCTACACCTTCACCAGCTTCATAAAAATATCCAATCTGTAATTGTGCAATATCTAATCCCTCATTTGCTGCTTCCAAATACCAAGTTGCAGCCATATGATAATCTTGAGGAACACCAATACCATATTCATAACAGTATCCCACACTATATTTTGCTTGTAAAAAACCAGCATCTGCAGCTTGTTTATAATAAGTCATGGCTTTGAGTTCATCTTTATCTACGCCTCTACCATAACAGTAACACTCTCCAACATAAAACAATGCACGTGGTAAATTCTTACTTGCTGCCTTTTCAAAGTAATCAAATGCTAATCCATAATCTTGGTCACAGCCAATTCCTTCATAAACACAAAAAGCAAAATTACATGATGCAATCTCATCATCTAAATCAGCAGCTTGTCGATAATAAGCAACCGCTTTTTGTTTATCAACAGGCACTCCTAATCCAATTTCATTCATATATCCTAAAGAACAGATAGATTTTGCATGATTCATTTTAGCAGCTTTTTCATACAATTCGTATGCTCGATGCTCATCTTGAACTCTATCTCTTCCATTCATATACATCAATGCCAACTGAAAAAGATCTTCATCAACAACAGGATCATCTTCCACATCAAACTGAGAAATAGCTGATAATAAACAAACATCAACCCCAACAATTTCATGATTATCATTTTCAATATAATAATGTTCCTCACTAAGATATGG
>CATOPA010000055.1 GCA_951801965.1 uncultured Erysipelotrichaceae bacterium
GTTATCAGCTATTGATATAAATGTTCTTATAAAAGCATTAGGTGGAAAAGAAAATATTGTCCAAACAAAAAGTACAGCTTCGAAATTAACGGTTTCTTTATTAAATCATGAAAATATTGATATGGAAAAGATTAAAGCATTAGGGGCAAGTGGTATTGTTGAGGGGAAAGAAAACTTGACAATGATTTTTGGAAAACAATCACAACTTATTGAAGAAGATTTAAAACATATTTTATAACTCATAGATATGAGTTATATTTTTTTTTGGAAGAATAGAGCAAAACATTAGCAATTTGAAAAGATATTTGTTATAGTATAGCTGTCATTCAAGAGACTTCATGAACTCACTTTAAAAATGAAGAAATTCAATGTTTTTCATTGTTTCACATGATTAAGAGTGATATAATGAATGAGAAATAAATATACAGGGGGTTAGAAAATGACTTTTAAACAAAAATGGAATGATGCTTGGGATGGTTTTCAAGCAGGAAAATGGAATAAAGAAGTTAATTTAAGAGACTTTATTCAATTGAATTATACTCCTTATGATGGAGATGATTCTTTCTTAGCTGGGCCAACTCAAAACACAAAAGATTTATGGGCTCAAGTCATGGAATTGACTAAACAAGAAAGAGCAGCAGGTGGGGTTTTAGATATGGATACAAAGATTGTATCAACATTAACTTCACATGATGCAGGATATTTAGATAGAGCAAAAGAAACTATCGTTGGTGTGCAAACTGATAAACCATTCAAAAGATCTTTACAACCTTTTGGAGGAATTCGTATTGCAGAACAAGCTTGTGAAACAAATGGATATAAAGTAGATCCAGAAATTTCTTATATTTTTAGAGAATATAGAAAAACTCATAACCAAGGGGTATTTGATGTTTATACTCCAGAAATTAGAGCTTGTCGTTCAGCTCATATTATTACTGGTTTACCAGATGGTTATGGACGTGGACGTATTATTGGGGACTATCGTAGAGTTGCACTTTATGGTGTAGATAAATTAATCGAAGATAAAAAGAATCAATTAGCAACTTCTCAAACAAGAATGACTTCTAAGGTGATTCAATTACGTGAAGAATTAAGTGAACAAATTAGAGCACTTGGTGAATTAAAAGAAATGGCAGCAAAATATGGTTGTGATATTTCTAAACCAGCAACAAACTGTCAAGAAGCAATTCAATGGTTATACTTTGGATATCTTGGAGCTGTTAAAGAACAAAACGGTGCAGCAATGTCATTAGGTAGAACATCTACATTTATTGATATTTATGTAGAAAGAGATTTAAAGAATGGTGTTTTCACTGAAGAACAAGTTCAAGAGTTCATTGATCACTTCATTATGAAGTTAAGAATTGTAAAATTCGCAAGAACTCCTGATTATAATGCTATCTTTGCAGGAGATCCAACTTGGGTTACTGAATCAATTGGTGGTGTTGGTGTAGATGGACGTCATATGGTTACAAAATCATCATTTAGATATTTACATACTTTATCTAACTTAGGAACAGCACCTGAACCAAATATGACAGTTTTATGGTCAACTCGTTTACCAAATAACTTTAAAGCATTCTGTGCAAAAACTTCTATTGAAACTTCATCAATTCAATATGAAAATGATGACTTGATGAGAGTGACTCATGGTGATGATTATGCAATTGCATGTTGTGTATCTTCAATGAGAGTTGGAAAAGAAATGCAATTCTTTGGAGCACGTGCTAACTTAGCAAAATGTTTATTATATGCTATCAATGGTGGTGTTGATGAAAAGACAAAGAAACAAGTTGGACCTAAATATCGTCCAGTTGTTGGAGATTATTTAGATTATGAAGATGTGAAAGCTAAATATGTAGATATGATGTCTTGGTTAGCTAAAGTATATGTAAATGCTTTGAATATCATTCATTATATGCATGATAAATATGCTTATGAAAGAATTCAAATGGCATTACATGATAGAGAAGTAAAACGTTATTTTGCAACAGGTATCGCTGGTTTATCAGTTGTTACTGACTCATTATCTGCGATTAAATATGCTAAAGTTAAATGCATTAGAGATGAAGATGGTGTTGTTGTAGATTACGAAGTAGAAGGTGACTTCCCTAAATATGGTAACGATGATGACAGAGCTGATGAAATCGCTGCTTGGTTAGTTGAAACATTCATGGATATGGTTCGTCAACATCATACTTATAGAGGTGGGGTACCAACAACTTCTATCTTAACAATCACTTCTAACGTTGTTTATGGTAAAGCAACAGGAAGTACTCCAGATGGTAGAAAAGGTGGACAACCATTTGCTCCAGGTGCTAACCCAATGCACGGAAGAGATTCTCATGGTGCAATCTCATCATTATCATCAGTAGCTAAGTTACCATTTAAAGATGCACAAGATGGTATTTCTAATACATTTACTGTTATTCCTGGTGCATTAGGTAAAGATGATCAAGTTTTTGCTGGAGATTTAGATATTGAATCTATTAAAGGTGAAGAATAGGAAGAAGAATTATGGCTGATCAAAAAGCAATTGATGAGTTAATTAAAATGTTAGATGAAAATATGAGTCAAGGATCAGGACACATTAATATTAAGGTTAATGATCCTGACCATATTGAAATAGAAAAAGTCGATATTGTGTCAAAAATGGACTGTGATAGTGGAGATACTGCTTGCAAGATTCCAAATTTACCAATGGATGATGACGATCAATATTAATTTGCTTGAAAGGAGATTAAAAAAATGTCAATTAGTGAACAACAAGTTGAAAACTTAGTTGAAATGTTAGATGCTTACGCTGAAAAAGGTGGACATCATTTAAATGTCAATGTTTTAAATAGAGATACTTTATTGGATGCTCAAAAACATCCTGAAAAATATCCTCAATTAACTATTCGTGTTTCTGGATACGCAGTTAACTTTGTAAAATTAACAAAAGAACAACAAGATGATGTTATTTCTCGTACATTCCACGAATCAATGTAATGAGATATGAGAACCATTTTAGGATGGTTCTTTTTTTATAAATGATTATAAATCAAATGAAATGCTATTTGTTTATAAATGTGGTAAAATAATAAAGAAAGTAGGTGTTACAATGAAAGGATATATTCATTCAACAGAAAGCTGTGGAACAGTTGATGGTCCAGGAATAAGATTTGTTGTTTTTTTTCAAGGATGCCCAATGCGTTGTCTTTATTGTCATAATCCTGATACTTGGCAACCACATATAGGTCAGCAAATGTCAGTTGATGAAATACTGAAAATGTATGAGAGTAAATCGGAATTTTATAAAAAAGGTGGAATAACATGCACTGGTGGAGAACCTTTATTACAAATAGATTTTTTAACAGAACTTTTTGAAGCTTGTCATCAAAGGCATATTCATACATGTTTAGATACTTCTGGAATCACTTTTCATGAAGATCCTAAATATTTAGAAAAATTAGATCGTCTGTTAAAAGTTACAGACTTAATTATGTTAGATATTAAACATATTGATCCAGATGAACATCAAAAATTAACATCACAACCTAATGAAAATATTTTGAAATTTGCTCATTATGTAGATGATTTTGGTGTTACACTTTGGATAAGACATGTGGTTGTTCCAACAATAACACAAAATGAACAGTATTTGTTTCAATTGGGACAATTTATTGGTACATTAAAAAATATTAAGGCTTTAGATGTTTTACCTTATCATACAATGGGTCTTCCTAAATATGAAAATTTAGAAATGGACTATCCTTTAAAAGGAATTCAACCATTAGATAAAGAAGATGCTATTGCAGCAAGAGAAGTCATTTTAAAAGGTATGAAAGATACATTGAAGAAGAGTCATTAAAGTGATTGTTTGATGATATAAGGAGAAATATGGAAGAAATACAGGAATATTTAGATGAGTTTTATTCAAAAAATAAGTTAGAAGAAGCCTATCGGTACTTACTTGAAGAGTTAAAGAAAGCGATAGAAAGTCAAAGAGATGACCTCATTTTAGGAATTTTAAATGAATTGATTGGTTATTATCGTGTGACTGCACAATTTAAACAAGGGCAGGTCATGATAGAACAAGCTTTGAAAATAATTGAGAGCTGTGGATTATATGATAGTCTCCATCAAGCAACAACATATTTGAATATTGCTACTTTTTATAGAGTTCAGGGAAAATACCAAGAATCTATGACTTTTTATAATCAGACAGAACATATTTATCAAAAATTACTTCATGAACAAGATGAAAGATATATTTCATTTTATAATAACAAAAGTTTGCTTTTTCAAGAAATGGGAGAATATCAAAAAGCGTTAGAAAGTGAATTAAAAGCTTTATCTCTTATTCAAAATCTTGATGATTGCAAGATTGAAGAGGCAATCACTTATACAAACCTTTCGCAAATCTATTTTTCTATTCAACAAAAAGATGAAGGGCAAAAGTGTCTTCAAGAAGCCTTGTTTTTGTTTGAAAGATTTGGTAAAAATGATCCTCATTATTTTGCAGCTCTATCATCATTAGCGCAAAGCTATTATTTAGAAAAAAGATATCAGGAAGCTGTTGATCTTTATGAAGATATTCTCATAAAAATAGAAAGTGTTTATGGAAAAAATAGAGATTATGATACAGTTTTAAAAAATAAACAGATAGTTGAAAAAGAAATGAAAACGATAAAAGGCATGGAGTTATGTCGTTTGTATTATGAAGAATATGGAAAAAGAATGATTGATGAAAAATTTTCTGATATAAAGAAATATATGGCTATTGGACTGTGTGGATTTGGTTCTGATTGCTTAGGTTATGATGATGATGTTTCTAGAGATCATGATTATGGTCCAGGTTTTTGTATTTGGTTGCCTAAAAAGATTTATACACAAAAGGGGCAAGTTTTACAAAAAGCTTATCAGCAGCTTCCTCAAGAATTTATGGGATTTCAAAGAAATATTTCTTTACATGGTAATCATCGTATAGGAGTTTTTTGTATAGATGATTTCTTTTTACAAATATTAGGGAAGTGGCCACAGTCTTTAGAGGATTGGTTATTTATTGATGAAAATGCTTTATTGGCATGTACAAATGGATGTATCTTTGATGATTATTATGGTGAAGTGACAAAGATAAGAGAATATCTTCACTATTATCCAGAGGATATTAGAATAAAGAAAATAGCAAGAGCTATCGCAAAAATGGCTCAATCAGGGCAGTATAATTATTTAAGATGTCTTAAAAGAAATGACCAAGTTGCTGCAAGTTTAGCATTAAATGAATTTATTGATCAAAGTTTATCTGTGACATATTTATTAAATTATCAATATAAGCCTTATTATAAATGGAGTCATTATGGATTAAAAGATTGTCATTGTTTAAAAGATATGCAAACTGATATTCAAGAATTGCTTCAATGTAATCATAAAGAAGTGATGATAGAAAAGATTTGTCAAAAGGTTATTTTAGAATTAAACCGACAACATTTAACATCTCATTATGATGACTTTCTAGATAATCATACAATGAATGTTATGAGTCATATTCAATCTGATATCATTAAAAAGAAGCATGTTATGGAGGGGTAAAATGATAGAAGAAATTATTCAAAGAGAATGGGATTTTTTTCAGAAAGTTCAACATATTGATGGAAGAGCATCATGCCAAGATGATTTTGAAACTTTTTATAAACAAAGAAAAGCACAATATCTTGTTTATCCTGAAGAATTATTGTTATCTTATCTTGAAGATTTAAAATTATATAAAGCGTCGCAAAGAAATCCGATTATGGAAAAGTATGCTTATATGATGGAAACGACAGATAAAGATTTTTTTCAGAGCATTCAAAGTCAGTTACCTGTGATTGATAATGAGAAAAAACAAATTATTCAAGTCATTTGTCAAATTGAAACAACTATGAGAGAAGAATTTCAACAGCATTATCCCACTCTTTCTTCACTTTCAAGAAATATTTATACAAATGATGATGAAAAAGAGAAAACATCTTTTGAAACATATTTAAGAGGGGAATTAATGACATATTCATCTCACAGTTTATATCTTTATGGACAAATGATTATCCATATGTGGAATCAGCATCAAAATATTGTTGAATTAATCAATCAAAATACTGTTAAAGAATATGGTTATCAAAATCTTGAAGAAGCAGAAAATGCATTGAGGATGAAATAGTATGAAAAAGTTGGTATGTTTATTTTTATGTCTTGTTTTAATGTGTGGGTGTCAATCCCCTTCAATCTCAACAAATGAAACACTTAAGATTGTTGTGGCTAGTGATATTCATTATTTTGCGAAAGATTTGTATAAAGATTGTGAATGGTTTGAAGAATCTATGTTGTATGGTGATGGCAAAATGGTCACTTATGCTGATGAAATCTTAGATGCATTTATACAGAAAATGATTGAATTAAAACCTGATCTGGTTGTTTTTACTGGTGATCTTTCTTTTAATGGGGAAGCTCAAAGCCATCAAGAACTCGCAAAGAAGTTACAACAATTAAAAGAACATGATATTGTTGTTGCAGTGATTCCTGGTAATCATGATGTTGATAATATTTTTGCGAAGGGATATGGAAAAGACGATTACTTTGATGTAGAGGGTACAAATGCAAAGGATTTTAAAGATATATATAAGAATTTGGGATATGAAGCAGCTATGAATCAGCATAAAGAATCGTTGAGTTATAGTCTTTCATTAAATGATGATTATACTTTGATTTTATTAGATTCTACTGCTCATGAATTGACAGGCTCAACATTGGACATTGGTGGCTATTTAAGTGAATCAACATTATCATGGTTAAAGACAGAATTAGAAAAAGCAAAAAAGCAAGGAAAGAAACCATTCATAGCAATGCATCATAATTTAGCGGTTCATAATGAATTGTTGAATAATGGATATACTATTAAAGATAATGAAAGCATAGCTCAGCTGTTTTTAGATTATCAGGTTCCATTTGTTTTAAGTGGTCATATTCATTGCCAAAATATCAAACAAATCAATGGTATTTATGATATTGCTTCCTCATCTTTATTAGATGCTCCATTACAATATGGCGTTATAGATATCAATTCTCAACAAATGGATTATCATTGTGAATCATTACAAATTTCTAAAAATGCAAATGATTATTTTGATACAGTCGCAAGGCATAAAATGGAAGATATGAAAGAGGAGAAGAAACTTGATGTTTTAGTGAAAGCAAATAGATATTATTTTGCTGGAGTTATCTCTCAACATAAAGAAGAGCTTGAAAGTATGGAAGGGTATGATCAGATATTAAATGATAATGATTTTTATAAGAACTATCTTCTTTCTATGTTAAAAGAGGAAATAGATTCAACATCTCTTCATTTGGTTTTTGATGATTCAAATAAATAAATCTTTTGACTTGAATGTCATGACAATTTACTTGAAAACTGGAAATTTGTTTGTATCATATATAAGGTTTATGATAAAATAAAAGAAGAAGATGAGGAGGAAATAAAGATGAAATTAGGAGCTATTGAAGCTGGTGGAACAAAGTTTGTTGTTGCGATTGGTGATGAAAATGGAAATGTTTTAGAAAGAAGTTCTTTTCCAACAACAACGCCAGAAGAAACTGTAGAAAATATTTTTAAGTTTTTTGATGGGAAGGATATTGAAGCACTAGGATTAGGGTGCTTTGGACCTATTGATCCAGATTTAAAGAGTCCAACTTATGGTTACATTACAACAACACCAAAACCAGGATGGACAAATTATAATATTGTTGGTGCTTTACAAGAACACTATCCTAACTTACCAATAGGATTTGATACAGATGTCAATGGAGCAGCGTTAGGAGAATTGTATTTTGGTGCGGCACAAGGATTAGATAGTGCTTTATACTTAACAATTGGTACTGGTATTGGTGGAGGTGCTATTGTTGAGGGAAATCTTGTTCATGGATTACTTCATCCAGAAATGGGACATATGTTATTAACAGTGAGAGAAGATGATCCATATCAAGGAAAATGTCCATATCATAAAACATGTTTTGAAGGATTGGCAGCTGGACCTGCTATTGAAGAAAGATGGGGAATTAAAGGAAGTGAATTGCAAGAGGATCATCCAGCTTGGGATTTAGAGGCTTGGTATATTGCTCAAGCACTTGCTATCTATGTTCTAACAATTTCACCTAAGAAAATTATTTTAGGTGGAGGAGTTATGCATCAAAAACAATTATTCCCAATGATTCATAAATATCTTCAAGAGAGATTGAATGGATATATTCAAAAAGAAGAAATCACAACTGATAAAATAAAGGATTATGTTGTATATCCAGGATTAGGAGATAATGCTGGTGTATGTGGAGCTTTAGCACTTGCAAAGCTTGCGAAATCAAGATAAGAAAAGGGATTTCCCCTTTTTTTATTTGTCAACTGACTTATGCAACCAATAGTTTCCTCGATTCAAACTTAAATATATAGTCTCAATTTTGTATTTAGGATATAATACAAGAGACAAAGGAGAAAGTGTATGAATATAGAAATTGCAAATAAATTATTAAAATTAAGAAAAGAACATGGTTTATCACAAGAACAGCTTGCTTCAAAACTAGGAATATCTAGACAAGCAGTAAGTAAATGGGAAAGGGCAGAAGCTTCACCAGATACTGATAATTTAATAGAGCTTGCTAAATTATATAATGTTTCATTAGATGATTTGTTATTAAATGAACAAGTTAAAAAAGATAAAGAAAAAGAAGAACGTGAAGAAAAAGAAGAATATGTTCATATTGGATTTGATGGAATTCATGTTAAGGATGAAGATGAAGTACATGTATCATGGAATGGTATTCATATTAAGGAAAATGAAGGACATAAGGTGGATATAGGTAAAGAGGGAGTTATCATTGATGGAAAAAGGTATGATAAGGAGTATTGGGAAGATATTTCTCATAATAAAGAATATGATTTCCCATTTGCATCATTTATTTTCTTTCTGTATTTAATTTATCTTTTTTATACAGGAAATTGGCATCCTGGATGGATTATATTATTGACTATACCATTATTTGATAGTTTAATAACAGCTATAAGGAAAAAAAGATTCTCTAAATTTGCTTATCCAATTTTAGTTGTTTTAATCTTTTTATGGGTAGGCTTTACAAAATATATCTGGCATCCTGTATGGATTATTTTTTTAACGATTCCTTGTTATTACATGCTCGCAGAATATTTGGATCATAAGATGAAAAAATAAAAACTTCAAACGAAGTTTTTTATTTTTATTGACATATAATATTATATGTCGTATAGTATTATATGAAAAGAAGGTGATGATATGATTTTTAATACAGGTGCTGCATTATTAGATGCTGTTGTCCTTTCTGTCGTCTCTAGAGAAAAAGAGGGAACTTATGGTTATAAAATTACTCAAGATGTTCAACAGGTCATTAGCGTGAGTGAGTCAACACTGTATCCTGTTTTAAGAAGATTATTGAAGGATGAGTGCTTAAAAAGTTATGATAGGGAGTTTCAAGGGAGAAATAGACGATATTATCAAATTACAGCTTCTGGATTAGCACAATTAAATATGTATAAGCAGGAGTGGTATGAATATACACTAAGGATTAATAAGTTATTTGATGGGGGATATCATGATGAATAGGAAAGAATTTATAGAGAAGTTATCTTTTTTGTTACAAGATATAAGTGATGAAGAAAGACATGAAGCTTTAGATTTTTATGAAAATTATTTTGATGAAGCAGGGATAGAAAATGAACAGAAAGTGATTCTAGAGTTAAAAAGTCCTGAAAGGGTTGCTGCTATTATTAAAGATGGTTTAAAGGGACAATTTGAAGAACGTATTTATGCTGGAAATCAAGGTTTCTCAAATGATGATTATGAAATGAATTATGAAATTACAGAACCAAAGAATCAAGAAAAGAAAGAAAATAAAATTTTTGATAGATGGAAGCAGATGGATTCTCAAGATCGTTTGATTTTAGTAATTATTGGTATTGTTTTATGTATACCTATTACATTTTCAATATTTGGTATAGTTGGAGGTGTATTTGGAATAGGATTTTCTTTTGTTATAGCTATTCTTTGTGTGATTTTTGGATTATGGATAGTGACTTTCATTTTCCATCTTCTTGCAGTTATATTGATGATTGTTGGAGGTATCACTTTATTTATTCATCCTGGAGCAGGACTGATTTATTTAGGAGCTGGCTGTATTCTTATTGGACTGGGTACAATTTTTGGTAAGTTAGCTACATGGTTTTTTAAGGATTGTATACCACATGTTGTTGATACAGTGAGCAATGCTCTTCATAAAATTTTTCATTCAAGGAGTGTGTAGTATGAAGACAATATATAAAGTTTTAATAAGTTTTTCAGTTGGAATTTGTTTAATTGTTGCTGGTGTTGGTATTGGTGGTCTTGGGTATTTGTATCCTATTCCTTTCATTCCTCATGTTGTATGGCATCCTCATAGTGAAGAGAATATTCGATTTGAAGCCACTGAGGAAATAGATGATCTTAAACTTGAGCTTCATAAAGCAAATGTTGAATTTTATACACACCAATCTCACTCTATTCAAGTAGAAGTTGATCAAGTCTATAGTGGTTTTGAAGTGTATGTAGATGGTCATGAATTAAAAATTATACAACCAAATTATTGGTGGTTTTCTCAGTATGATGCAGCAGATATACGTATTTATCTTCCTGAGCATTTTCGTTTTAGTGAAACAGATGTAAGTATGTCATTAGGATGGGTTCAAATGAATAACTTAAAAACTGACGATTTAAAAATTGACTCTTATACAGGTGATTTTGAAATGAATGATATTCAATGTCAGAAGTTAGATCTAGATGCAGGTGTGGGGTCAACCAAGATTAATCATTTAAGTTTTCAAAATCAATTAGATATTGATTTAGGAGTAGGAAGTGTTTATGTTTTATTAGATGGACACGAGGATGAATATAGTTATAATGTTGATGTTGGTTTAGGAGATGTTATGATTGGTGATCGTTCTTTTTCAGGGATTGTTGATACACATTTGAATAAAAGAGGTCATAAAAATATAGATGTGGATTGTGGATTAGGATCAGTTGATATAGAAATGGAGGCTCATTAAATGAATAAAAGATTATATAAATCAAATCAAGATGTGATGATATGTGGAGTTTGTGGTGGTATTGCAGAATATTTTGAAATAGACCCTACAATTGTGAGATTAGCAGCTGTTATTCTTATTTTTGGATGGGGATCAGGAATTTTAGCTTATCTTGTTGCCGCTATTATTATACCTAAAAGACCATATTAACCATAAAAGGAAGTTGTAATGAAATCACTTTTTAAAGTTATTTCATTCAACTTCTTTTTTATATTTTTTTCATTTAAAAAAAAGAAAATGAACATTTTTATGTGTATATATATAGTAGAGGGACAAACTTTATAAGAGATATTGTTTACTTAAAGCAAATATATGTTATAATATGTTTGTCCCCTATATTATATAGAAATGGGGTGTTCAGTATTTTTTCAGCAGTACATAATGACTATCTTTTTGCTATCTCTCAGCTTCGTTTGATTGATGATGATTTTATGAATGTTGTCTTTAAAGATAAAGACTGTCTTGAACTTCTTTTATCTCTTATATTCAATCAACATGTAGACATTGTTTCTTATGAGAATCAATATCCTTTTAAGAATCTTCATGGCAGAGATATACAGATAGATGTTCTTGTGAAAACAGAAGATCATCATTATATCAATGTAGAAGTTCAAAGACA
>CATOPA010000056.1 GCA_951801965.1 uncultured Erysipelotrichaceae bacterium
ACATCAGGAACAATGAATATCGTGATGATAGGAGTATGTGGATTCATTTTGTTTGGAGGATTGTATTTACTATTTATCAAAAGAAAAAAAGAACAAGAATAAAGCATAGGTGAAAACTTATGCTTTTCTTTTATATAAATGGAATCATTTAAAAAGTATAGATATGTTTTTTTAAAAGAAATTTAGTTGTATTTTGTCTATGAGTGTGTATAATAAATGGGTGAGAATATGATAAAGAAAAGAGGGTTTATTTGTGAAATTTCTATTATCAAGAAGAATGTTATTAGTGATATCGCTATTAGCGAACGCTTTATTTTGTTTTGTGACTTTTCGTTCAGGTCTTATTCCGTTGAAATATTTAATTCCTTTATTTATTATTTTGTTTGCTATTGTTTTTGCTTTGTATCGAGGAGAAAAGGATAAGGATAAAGAGCATACAACAAAAATTATTATTTATAAATTGATAAATATTATTTTATCTGGAATTATGCTTTTTTTATCTTTGATGGTAATACAGGGAACTGATTTTATTTCATCTGTAACAGGCGGAAAAGAGCAAATTATAGAGATGAATGTTGCTGTATTAAAAACGTCTTCATATCAAGAATTAGATGATTTAAAAGATAAAAAATTTGGTGGAAATAACATTGATTCTGTGAATGTCAATAAAGCAGAGACAATGATAGAAGAAGATATAGGACTTATTGATGTTCAAATCTATAAGGATTATAATGAATTAATACAAGCTTTACAAAACAAAGATGTAGAAGCTGCAATTATTAAGGATATTGATATGGAATCTTTAGATGATTTGCAAGATGGATTTACAGATCAAATAAAAGTTATACATACTGTGGAAATAAAAATACCTAAAATTGATGCCAATAGTGCAAAGGTAACACAAGAACCATTTCATATATTGATTAGTGGGACTGATAAAGAAGGACCTATTGATACATTTGCTTTATCTGATGTGAATATGCTTGCAACAATCAATCCAACAACAAAACAAATTCTTTTGACAAGCATTCCTAGAGATTATTATGTTGATATTGTTGGTATGGACAATGTGAGTGGAAAGGATAAGTTAACACATAGTGCAAAAGGTGGAATGCAATGTACATTGAGTACAGTTGAAGAATTATTAGGTATTAAAATTAATTACTATGCAAAATTTAATTTTACATCATTTATTAATGTCGTTGATGCTTTGGGTGGTGTAGAAGTGAATGTTCCACAATATAGAGTCATTGGTAGAGATGATGGTGTTTTTACGACTAAAAAAGGAAATCATGGACAAGGTTATCAAATAAAACCTGGTCAAACAAAGATGGATGCTGATATGGCATTGGCTTTTGTCAGAGAAAGAAAATCTTTTGTTTTAGGTGATGATATTCGTGGAAAAAATCAAATGCTTGTTTTAAAAGCAATTATTAAAAAATGTTGTTCTCCTGCAATTATTACAAAAATGGATAGTCTTTTTCAATCATTAGAAAATAGCTTTGAAACAAATATGTCAGCAAAAGAAGTACAATCATTAATCAATATGGAAATTTCTGATATGGCTCCTTGGGATGTACAAAGTTATCGTTTAGATGGTGACTCTACAAAGAAAGTATTTTCTTTCGCAACAATTGGAGACATTAGAAGCAAATATCCTAATGGTTTATATGTGACAACACCTTATGAAGAATCTTTACAAGAAGCTAAAGGATATATTGAAAAGATAATGAATAATGAAATTGTAAAGGTGAATGAAAATTAATTGACAAAAAGATGATTGTTTTATAAAATATATTTAAATACAGTGAAAAGAAAGAGTAAATAGTATAAACAATTGTAGAGACCTCTTGGTTGGTGAAAAAGAGGATTGGGTTATTATTGAATACATCTTGGAGTAGACAGTTGAAATCAAAGTAGGCTGGTTCGGGAACACCCGTTATAGTGTTAGGGTATGTTGGTACTCGAAGAGGTTGTTATAGTGATATAACAATAAATTAAGGTGGTAACGCGATAGTCTCTCTCGTCCTTATTGATAGGATGAGAGTTTTTATTTATAGCAGTAGAAAAGATGGAGGAAGAAAAAATGATTATTGTATTTAAGTCAAAAGTCAATCAAGAAGATGTTGAAAAAGTTGTACAAAGGGTAGAAAAACTAGGTCTCATTGCTCATATTTCTCAAGGTGAAGAAACAACCATTGTTGGATTGGTTGGAGACACAACAAAAGTAGATCCAAAACAAATAGAAGTTTTGCCAGTTGTAGAGAAAGTGATGCATGTAGGAGAACCATATAAACTCGCAAATAGAGCTTTTCATCCAGATGATTCTATTATAGATGTTTCAGGAGTCAAGGTAGGAGGAGATCATCTTGCATTGATTGCAGGACCATGTTCAGTGGAATCTAAAGAACAAGTCATCGAAATAGCGAAAGCAGCCAAAGCAGCAGGAGCGAATCTTTTAAGAGGAGGAGCATTCAAACCAAGAACATCACCATATGCATTTCAAGGGATGGGAAGTGAAGGACTAGATATTCTTGTTGCAGCAAAGGAAGCGACAGGATTACCAATAGTCTCAGAACTGATGAGTGCAGAATATATAGAAGAATTTAATGAAAAAGTAGATTTAGTACAAATTGGAGCAAGAAACATGCAGAACTTCGATTTATTAAAAGAAGTAGGGAAGAGATGTACAAAACCAATTTTATTAAAGAGAGGATTATCATCAACATACGAAGAATGGATCATGAGTGCAGAATATATCATGGCAAGTGGAAATCCGAATGTCATTTTGTGTGAAAGAGGAGTCAGAACATTTGAGACATATACAAGAAACACATTAGACTTACAAGCGATACCAGTCATCAAGAGATTAACACACTTACCAATCATCATAGACCCATCACATGCAGGAGGGAAATGGTGGTTAGTAGAACCAATGGCAAAGGCATCAGTGGCAGCAGGATGTGATGGATTGATGATAGAAGTGCATAACAATCCAGAATGTGCTTTATGTGATGGACCACAGTCACTTAAACCAAAGAAATATACAGAGCTTATAGAAGAGATTAAAGATATTGCAAAAATCGTAGGTAAAGAAGTGTAGGAAATAATTAAGGAATATCATAAAAACCATTGACAAATTTATGTTTATCTAATAAAATAATCACATCAAAGAAAACTACTGATATAAATACAGTGAAAAGAAAGAGTAGATTATTGAATACATGTAGAGAGTTCTTGGTTGGTGAAAAAGGATTGTAGGAGATAGTTGAATTCATCTTGGAGTAGACAGTTGAAATCAAAGTAGGCTGATCCGGGGACACCCGTTATAGTGTGAGAGTATGTTGGTACTCGAAGAGGTTGTTATAGTGATATAACAATGAATAAAGGTGGTAACACGAAGATGATATCTCTCGTCCTTATTGATAGGATGAGAGTTTTTATTTATAGCAGTAGAAAAGATGGAGGAAGAAAAAAATGATTATTGTATTTAAACCAAAAGTCAATGAAGAAGAAGTTAAAAAAGTTGTTGAACAAGTTGAAACAAAAGGATTAACAACACATCTTGTTGTAGGAGAAGGTGTGACAATTTGCGGTGTCATTGGAGACACAACAAAAGTAGATCCAAAACAAATAGAAGTTTTGCCAGTTGTAGAGAAAGTGATGCATGTAGGAGAACCATATAAACTCGCAAATAGAGCTTTTCATCCAGATGATTCTATTATAGATGTTTCAGGAGTCAAGGTAGGAGGAGATCATCTTGCATTGATTGCAGGACCATGTTCAGTGGAATCTAAAGAACAAGTCATCGAAATAGCGAAAGCAGCCAAAGCAGCAGGAGCGAATCTTTTAAGAGGAGGAGCATTCAAACCAAGAACATCACCATATGCATTTCAAGGGATGGGAAGTGAAGGACTAGATATTCTTGTTGCAGCAAAGGAAGCGACAGGATTACCAATAGTCTCAGAACTGATGAGTGCAGAATATATAGAAGAATTTAATGAAAAAGTAGATTTAGTACAAATTGGAGCAAGAAACATGCAGAACTTCGATTTATTAAAAGAAGTAGGGAAGAGATGTACAAAACCAATTTTATTAAAGAGAGGATTATCATCAACATACGAAGAATGGATCATGAGTGCAGAATATATCATGGCAAGTGGAAATCCGAATGTCATTTTGTGTGAAAGAGGAGTCAGAACATTTGAGACATATACAAGAAACACATTAGACTTACAAGCGATACCAGTCATCAAGAGATTAACACACTTACCAATCATCATAGACCCATCACATGCAGGAGGGAAATGGTGGTTAGTAGAACCAATGGCAAAGGCATCAGTGGCAGCAGGATGTGATGGATTGATGATAGAAGTGCATAACAATCCAGAATGTGCTTTATGTGATGGACCACAGTCACTTAAACCAAAGAAATATACAGAGCTTATAGAAGAGATTAAAGATATTGCAAAAATCGTAGGTAAAGAAGTGTAGGAGAAGAAATATGGAAATGAAAGTGAATTTAGGAAAAGATAGTTATCCTATCTATATAGAGAAAGGTCTTTTAGATAATATATCTCAATATATCCAACCTATTTTTAAGGGAAATAAGATAGTTATCATATCTGATGATCAAGTTTATTCTTATTATGGAGAAAAAATAGAAACTCAGTTGAAGAATCTTTATGAAGTTCAATCTATTGTTGTTGAGCATGGTGAACAATCAAAAAGATTTGATATTTTACCACATTTATATAGTCAATTACTTTCATTTCAATTAACAAGAACAGATTTGATTATTGCTTTAGGTGGAGGAGTTATTGGTGATTTATCAGGTTTTGTTGCAAGTACATTTTTAAGGGGGGTTCAATTTATACAAATTCCAACATCTTTACTTGCTCAAGTGGATTCAAGTGTTGGTGGAAAGGTGGCTGTAGATTTACCTGAAGGAAAGAACTTGGTAGGAGCTTTTAAACATCCTGCTATGGTTTTGATTGATCCATTGACATTGAAAACTCTTGAACCAAGATTTATTTGTGATGGCATGGGAGAAGTTATCAAATATGGTTGTATTTTTGATAAAGACTTGTTTGAAAAATTAGCTTCTTATTGTTCATTTGATGATTTATATCAAGATATAGAAGATATTATTTATCGTTGTGTGGACTTAAAACGTGATGTTGTTGAAAAAGATTTGTTTGATTTTGGTGATCGCCTTGTCTTAAACTTTGGACATACATTAGGACATGCTATAGAACAATACTATCATTATGAACATTATTCCCATGGGGAAGCAGTGAGCATTGGTATGGTGCAATTAACACGTATTGCTGAATTAAAGGGCTTAAGTCCATTAGGAACTTCAAAACGTATTGAAGATGTTGTTAAAAAATATCAGTTACCAACAAAATGTCATTTAAAGACAAAAGATTTAAAACAAGCCATGGCATTAGATAAAAAAAATATTCATAAAAAATTATCTTATGTTTTATTAAAAGATATTGGTCATTCTTATGTGTATCCGAGTGATTTATCATTTATAGATGAAGTGGAGGAAATTTAGATGTCAATAATTCTTCAACCTAAAAAATTAAATGGAAGTGTTCATGTTCCACCATCCAAAAGTATGGCACATCGTGCTATTATCTGTGCTTCTTTAGCAAGAGGAAAAAGTGTTATTAGAAATATTGAATTTTCTAAAGATATTGATGCAACAATTCAAGCAATGAAGGCATTAGGAACAATGATTTTTAAGTACGATGATTATTTAGAGATAGATGGAACAACGACTTTTTTCAAAAATAATTGTGAAATTGATTGCTGTGAATCTGGTTCAACATTAAGATTTATGATACCTATTTCTTTAATTTGTGAAGCAAATGTTCATTTTATTGGTGAGGGTCGTTTAGGGAAACGACCATTAGATGTTTATTATCGTATTTTTGATCAACAAGGGATAGGATATTTATATAAAGAAAACGTTTTGGATTTATATATAAGAGGACAATTACATGGAGGGACTTTTCAAATTCCTGGGGATGTATCTTCGCAATTTATCAGTGGATTGTTATTTGCTTTACCACTAATGGATGAAGATTCAAAGATTGAAATCACTTCTCCATTAGAATCTAAGGGGTATATAGATTTAACACTGCAGATGTTAAAATTATATGGTGTAGAAATTATAAATCAAGATTACCAAGTTTTTATCATTAAGGGTGGACAAGAGTATCAACCTTATGATTATGAGGTAGAAGCTGATTTTTCGCAGGCAGCATTTTATTTAGTTGCAGGGGCATTACAAAATTCAGTTGTCTTGAAAGGATTGAATGTTGGTTCTTATCAAGGTGATAAAGTTGCGATTGATTTTTTAAAAAAGATGGGGTGTCAGTTGATTTGTGTTAAAGAAGGTTATCGGGTGAATGCTCAAGGTCTAGTGGCTATAGATATTGATGGAACGCAATGCCCTGATATTATTCCTATCATTGCTTTAGCATGTGCTTTAGCTAAAGGAAAGAGCTATATAAGAAATATTAGTAGATTACGTATTAAAGAATGTGATCGTTTAAAAGCAACAGTAGAGGTTATCAATCAGCTAGGTGGTAAAGCTTGGGAATATGATGATTATATGGTGATTGAAGGCGTTCAACAACTTGTTGGAGGAGAAGTATCATCATACAATGATCATCGTATGGCAATGATGGGGGCGATTGCTTCAACTGTATGTCAGAAAGATGTTATAATTGATAATAAAGAATGTGTGAGTAAATCTTATCCGAGTTTTTGGGAACATTTTGCTATGCTAGGAGGTGTGTATAATGAGCTCGACATGGGGAACAAACATTGAATTAACAATTTTTGGTGAAAGTCATGGAAAAGCAATTGGTATCGTCTTGGGGAATTTACCAGCTGGATTAAAATTAGATATGGACGAAATCAATATGCATATGAAAAGACGTGCTCCAGGACAAAACAAAATGTCAACACCACGAAAAGAAAAAGACGAAGTTCATCTTGTCAGTGGAGTTATGGATGGTATAACGACAGGGGCACCCCTTTGTGCTATGATTGAAAATAGTGATCAACATTCTAAAGATTATTCACTCTTAAAAGAATGTATGAGACCAGGACATAGTGATTATCCTGCTTATGTGAAATATAAAGGATTTCATGATGTAAGAGGAGGAGGTCATTTTTCTGGTCGTTTGACAGCGCCACTTGTTTTTGCAGGAAGTGTTGCTAGACAGATTTTAAGGCAAAAAGGTATTGAAGTTGTGGCTCATATTCGTAGTATTAAAGATGTTTATGATGATGCTTTGCCTATAACTCTAACAACAGATGACATGTCTTCTTTGTTGAGTATACCAACTTTCAATAAAGATACTTTTATAAAAATGCAAGAAGTCATTGAAGAGGCAAGATTACAGCAAGATTCTGTTGGTGGTGTTGTTGAATGTGCTATTTTTAATGTGCCAGCAGGAATTGGAAATCCATTTTTTGATTCTATTGAGTCACATTTGTCATCATTATTATTTAGTATACCTGCTGTCAAAAGTGTTCAATTTGGTCTTGGAGAAGAAATGACACACTTATATGGACATCAAGCAAATGATGCATATTACTATGAAGAAGGGCAAGTCAAAACGAAGACTAATCATAATGGAGGAATACTTGGTGGTATTAGTAATGGGATGCCTATCGTTTTTTCAGTTGGTATTAAACCGACACCTTCTATTTCACAAGTTCAAGAGACAATCAATGTGAAAACGAAAGAAAATACGCAATTAGAAATCAAAGGAAGGCATGATCCTTGTATTGTTCCTCGAGCTGTTGTTGTTGTAGAGTCTATGGCAGCTTTAGGAATATTGGACATGATGGCAATAAAATGAAAGATTTGAAAACATGTAGAGATGAAATAGATATTATTGATCAACAAATTATTGATTTGTTTGAAAAGAGGATGAATGTTGCAAAAGATGTTGTCAATTATAAATTAGAACATCAAATGGAAATTTTTCAAGCTGAACGTGAAAAACAAGTGATTGAAAAAAATGTGCAAAGAGTGCATACTGATGAATTAAAGAAATATGCACAACTTTTTATTCAAGATATGATGAATGTGTCTAAAGCATATCAGGCTTCTTTTGTGCCTTCAAAGAAAACTTATGAATTAAAAGAACCTAAAAGCCATGATATTGTTGTAGGCTATCAAGGTGTTCCTGGTTCTTTTTCTGAACATGCTTTAGAAAAATACTTTTCTCAAGATATAAAAAGAAAAAATTATCAACACTTTGAAGATGTCTTTCAAGCACTTTTACGAGATGAAATTGATTATGGTGTTGTTCCTTTAGAAAATTCATCTACAGGTGCTATTAATGATAATTATGATTTGATTAGAGATTATGGATTTTTTATTGTAGGAGAACAGAGTTTATCTATTTCTCAGCATTTATTAGGGGTGAAAGGAAGTTGTATTGAAGAGTTGACAGATGTTTATTCACATCCTCAAGGGATTCTTCAATGTAGTCATTTTTTAGGTCAGCATCAGCATATTCATCCACATGAATATGAAAATACTGCAACTGCTGCTCAATATGTTTCTTCAAAGAAAGATAAACGTTTTGCGGCAATAGCTTCTTCAAAGGCTGCAAAATTATATCATTTGGATATTTTACAAGAAAATATTCAAGATATAAAAAGTAATTCAACACGTTTTATTATTTTTGGAAAGAACTTAGAGAAGAGAGCAGATGCGACTTGTGTGAGCGTTGTTTTTACTGTAAAACATGAAGTTGGTGCTTTGTATGAAGTCATGAAAGTCATCAACGATCATCAAATTAATATGTTACGTATTGAATCAAGACCATTAAAAGAAACGCCATGGGAGTATTACTTTTATGTTGATTTTGAAGGTCAATTAGAAGATGTCAGCATAATTCAAGCTATTGAAAGTATAAAAGCCTATACAAATACACTCAGAATTTTAGGGAATTATCCAAAAAGGTAGGAAGACTCATGAAGAATATTGTTTTAATAGGAATGATGGGTTGTGGAAAGACAACTATCGCAAAACTCTTATCAAAAAAATTGAATAGAAAGTATATTGATATAGATGATTATTTGGTTGAAAAATATCAAATGACAATATCTGAAATGTTTGAAATTTCTGAAGAAAATTTTAGAGAAAAAGAAACACTTTGCTGTCAAGAAGTAGGAATGTTAAAAGGGACAATTATTTCTACTGGGGGAGGAGTCATAAAGAATAAAAAAAATATTGATGCTTTGCATCAAAATGGTTTGATTTTATATGTAGATAGACCAATAGCTCATATTTATAATGATATTGATGTATCATCACGTCCTCTTTTAAAAGATGGACCAGAAAAACTATATGAGTTATATGAACAAAGGCATCAATTGTATTTGCAGTTTTGCGATTATCATATTTATAATGATGGTTCTTTAGATGAGATTGTTGATAAAATTATAAAGGTTTATCAAGAACAATGATAAACTATGGAAAAGCTTTATTTGTGAAAAAGTAAAGCTTTTTTTGTAAATAAAATAGATGCAAGTGGGCACTTGCATCTATATCCTTTATAATATAGAGGAAAAGGATTGAATTTAGATGATAAATGAGTTGGTTTATCATCTAAAAATATATTAGCATAAAGTTGTGTACATTTTGTGTCATTTTTTGTAAGTGTTAAAAAAATTCTTTATTTTCTTTTCTTATGTAAATGTTTTCATTATAATAAAAGTAAGAAAGGATGATTTTATGAAAAAATATTTATGTATTGATGTTGGTGGAACATCTATGAAAATTGGTTTGATTGATGAGGAAGGAAATATCTTGAAAACAGATTCTATAAAAACTCCTGAAACATTAGAAGGAATGTATCAAGCAATGTGTGATGTTTTTCATCAATATGATAATGTTCAAGGATTGGCATTAAGTATGCCTGGAGCGGTTGATAGTGAAGCAGGTATTATCGGAGGCTCAAGTGCTTTAGATTACATTCATGGTCCATGTATCAAAAGAGATTTACAAGAGCGTTTAAAAGTGCCTGTAGAGATGGAAAATGATGCGAATTGTGCTGCCTTAGCTGAAGTATGGAAAGGAGCTGCCAGTGATGTTGATGATTGTTGCTTTATTGTAAGTGGAACAGGTATTGGTGGAGCAGTTGTTAAGGATAGAAAAATTCATAAAGGACGTCATCTTCATGGTGGTGAATTTGGATATATGATTGCAGATTTTAACTTCGAAACAAAGGAAATGACAACATGGTCACACGCTGGGTCAACTGTTGCTGTGGTAAAAGCTGTTGCCAAAGAGCTTGGGGTTGATTATAAGTCATTAGATGGAAAAGACATCTTTGATCATTATCATGAAAATCCTGTTTATGAAAAAGCGGTAGATAAATTTTATTATGTTTTGGCTAATGGTATTTATAATCTGCAATATGCTTACGATCCTCAAAAGATTATTATTGGTGGTGGAATAAGCGTAAGAGATGATTTGTTAGATGAGGTTAATCAGAGATTAGATGTTATTTTTAAGAATTTTACACATGCTAAAATTAGACCAGTTGTTTTAACATGTCAATATCATAATGAGGCAAATTTATTGGGAGCATTGTATCATTTCTTAACAGCGAATTCATAAAAGGAGTATATAATCTTCTCTGAGGTGAAAAAAGATGAGAAAACATATACCTAAAGTTGAATCAAAATTAAGACATATTGTATCAGTGCCTGAATGTATTCATAGAGTTTCAGGTATTAATATAAATGGAAAACGTATTAAATCATTAGTCTTTTCTACAGATGTAGCTATTATTGCAAATTGTAATGCTGATGCAGTGATTGCAGTTTATCCATTTACACCAACTTTGCAGATCACGAAATCAATTATAGAAGTTGCACAAAAACCTGTGTTTGCTGGAGTTGGTGGAGGAACAACATCAGGACCACGTGTTCATAAAATTGCTTTAGATGCTGAACTTAATGGAGCAACAGCTGTTGTCTTAAATGCTCCAACCAAAACAAAATTTGTTCAAGAACTTGCGAAAATTATTGATATTCCAATCGTTTTGACTGTTGTTTCGTTAGATGAACCCTTAGAAGAAAGAATGTTACACTCTGGAGCAAGTATCATCAATGTTTCAGGTGGGAAAAAGACTATTGAAATTATTAAAGCTTTAAGAGAAATCGATCAGCATTTTCCAATTATTGCGACTGGAGGACCAACTGAAGAAACAATTCAAGCAGTTATTGATGCAGGTGCAAATGCAGTGACATATACACCACCAACAAATGGAGAAATTTTTAAAGAAATGATGGAAAGATATAGAATGCAATGTACTCATCAAGAAAAGAAGGTCTAGACGAAATTATATGTTTAGTCTTCTTTTTTAATAAAAATTATGTATAATAAAATTAATAATGAAAAGGAGGAAATGTATGGCTTTAAGTAAAGACTTTTTATGGGGCGGAGCATTAGCTGCTCATCAATTTGAAGGAGGAGTATTAAATACTTCTAAAGGATATAGTGTTGCTGATGTTATGACAGCAGGAGCACATGGGGTTCCACGTGTGATTACTGATGGTGTTAAAGAAGGTTTGTATTATCCAAACCATATTGGTATAGATTTTTATAGTCATTATAAAGAAGATATTGCTATGTTTGCTGATATGGGATTTAAATG